>JBNLCD010000187.1:0-9458 GCA_050303635.1 Anaerolineae bacterium | reverse complement strand
CCACCTCGTCCGATTAACTTCCCATAAAAAAACTGCCTTCTGAGAGATTGAGATGTGAGGGCGGTTTGTTAACACTTGGATGTCTAAAATGAATTTCTCGCCCATTTTGCTCCCCACCCAATTTTCTTTAAATCCCTGACATCTCAGCTTCTCGGTATATTCTCCAGCAATAACTTGCTATAATAGGACAGCGCAGTTGCCTATGCTGAATATTCTGCGCCTAAACACACAATTTATTCGGAAAGAACACATAATACTCTATGTCTGAAGAACGTCTCCAGAAAATTCTGGCGCAAGCTGGCGTTGCCTCACGCCGTAAATCCGAGGAACTCATTGAACAAGGCCGTGTCACCGTCAACGGTAAGTTGGCGCAAATCGGCGATAAAGCTGACCCCTACGAAGTCGAAATTCGGGTGGATGGTAAACCGTTACCCAAACCGGAACGCTTTCGTTATTTAATGTTGAATAAACCGCGCGGTGTTTTATCAACCGTTGTTCGGCAGGACCAAGTCCCCGATCGCCCGACAGTAGTCGAGATGGTCAATGTTGACGAGCGCGTTTATCCCGTCGGACGGCTGGATCTCAATAGTGAAGGGCTGGTGTTGCTCACCAATGATGGTGATTTAACCAATCGCATCACCCATCCGCGCTATGGTCACGAAAAAACCTATAAAGTCCAAATTACGGGCGAAATTTCCGACGCGAAACTCAATAGCTGGCGCAAAGGTCGCGTTAAACTCGAAGATGGTTTCCAACCCGCACCCTGTGTAATTAAGGTCTTGGAACGTAATCGTCGTCATACCCTGTTGCGCATTGTCTTACAAGAAGGCCATAAACGCCAACTGCGGGATATTGCCGATCAATTAGGCCATCCCGTGGAACGGTTGATTCGCACCCACATCGGGGCCGTGGCTTTGGGCGATTTATTACCCGGCCATTGGCGCGAATTGACCCAAAAAGAAATTGAAGCGCTCAAGAGTGGCCTCCCTAGCCCGGATAGTGATGGCACGACCAGGAAACCACGGGCGAAACGCGGTTCATTTAGTGGACGCCGTAAACCATCTACGGCGAAGCCCCGGCGCAACACTCGAAATAATCGCGATTAGGATTGTTTGACCGTGACCTCAACTTCACCACTTTCCTCGCCCTATCTCAAGTACTTGCCCGCGTTTGTGCGTTCGTCAGGCTTACCGGTTTGGCGACGCCAATTTATACGCGATTGGCTTTTACATCCGATAGGGTTACGCTTTTTGGTGAAGTTGGAGGCATCCGGTTTCGAAAATATTCCTCACTCAGGCCCCACCATTATTTTGATGAATCATATTGCGGCGCTTGATCCTGTTTTAGCGGGAATTGCGCTGAAAAAACGTTTGGTCACCCCGATGGCCAAGCGCGAAGTCTTGCATTATCCAGCGTTGAGTTGGTTGATTCGGATGTGGGGCGTTATTCCCGTTGATCGTCAACAAGCCGACCGCCAAGCCTTAAATCGCGTGTTAGCTGTCTTAGATGCAGGCCACTGTGTTTTGGTCGCACCCGAAGGTACCCGTCATCCGCACATGCAAGCCCTCAAAGATGGGATTGCCTATATGGCCACTAAAACCAATGCAATTTTGGTGCCGACCGGTGTGGAGGGTTGTGATCAGTTTGGCCACAATATCAAACGCCTCAAACGGACCGGTATCACCGTTAAATATGGCCAGCCCTTCCGCTTTAAACAACAGAAGGAGCGTCGGCTGGATCGGGCCATTATGCGTCAGATGTCAGATGAAGCCGGTTATCAGATTGCGAAACTGCTTTCACCGGAGCGACGTGGCGTCTATAGTGATTTAGATCAAGTCACCACCGAAACACTCGAATTTATCGATATCCACACAGATTCTCATTTTTCGGTAAAATAGTAGAATATCCTAACTTGCCATCCAGATGACTTCGCAGTATAAATCAAGTGGAGCCATTTACATTTTTTATCTGCTATTATTCCAAGGGTTGTTGCTTTATGACTGATTATTTACTACCAGACAAAACATTTCATCTTCTGCCAGCCATTTACGATCAAGTTGGCATGTCCGCTTATTCCGTGGGCGCGGCTGAGAAATATTTGCGCTATCTCCAACAAGGGGGCTGGATTGGCCGTCATATTTTAGAATTTGGTTGTGGTACGGGGGCGGCGGCTGAATACTTATGTAAAATGCGCCTATCCGTGACTGCCGTTGACTCGAGTGAAGAAATGATTGCCCAATCCCGTGCGTTATTGGATGCCACAGGGTTTAGCATCTCCCTTAAATTGGATGATATGCGCGTGTTTAGTACCGACCGTGAATTTGATCTGGTTTTCAGCTTCAACACCTTGAGTTATGTTTCGAGTGTCCGCCATCTCACAACGGTTTTCCAACGGGCCAATGCGGCCTTGAAAACGGGCAAACTGCTGATGTTTGATTTATGGACCATACGCGGCTTAGCCACCCAATTTAGCGATAAGACCACAGTTTTGCACGACGATGAGAATATTTTCCTGAGTGTCGATAACGAATTTTTCTATGACTCCTATCGTCTCAAACAAGTCTATACGTTCTTCCACAAGACCAATGATGAATGGCAACGCGGCAGTGAAACGCATATTTTACGCGGTTATCCCGCTAGCGCGGTGAACAGTATGCTGACACGGAGTGGTTTTGAAGTGCGGGCGTGGTTAAACACCGATATGGAAGATATTGATCCTGATAGCGACCCCAATGGCCGGATTGTGATTGTCGCTGAAAAAGTCAAAGATATAAGCTAAATTCTCAGCGATTTTGAGACAGAAAATAATATTGAGCGGTGCGCTAGATAATTAGGGCACCGCTTTTTATTCAGCTGAATTCGCCGGAATATTAAAAATTTCAGAAACCCATTTTGAACAATATGATCGACAAAAATAGTGAGTTATTTCTGCCCAAAGCACAGATTGTGCTGTTAGTTTGTATTGGGTAGAATTTATGTTGTACCTGTCATCTTCTTATTTCTAGGATTATATATGCAAACACGCAGAGCTTTGATTTCCTTTTTTGTCATTGCATTTGTGGTAACGTTTACGTTGCCTGCAATGGTCAATCAGACGGCGTTGGCGAGCCTCAATTCATTGCCAGCGAACGAAACCACTCCCCAATCAGCATTTGCCGTTTCAGCGGCCTACGGGGAAACCAATTCCCAATATCATGTTCAAACAGACAACTCAAATTCACTTTCAGCCTACAACCCCGGACAGGGTTTGGATCTGACCTTTACGCCTGATGCGCTGAATATCGTTAAAAATGAATCTTCTGTGCAATTCAGGCTAACGGGTTATGGTTACACCAACGCGGTTCAATCCTTGACCACAGTTCAACCTCAAGCCGAACTGAACCGCGTGACTTACGATTATGGCAATCTGTCCGCATGGTATATCAACGGCGGACTCGGTCTACAACAAGGTTTCACTATTGAAGTTGAACCCGGCCATACCCATCAACCTCTGCGCGTTGAAGTCGCTATCGACGGCAACTTACAACCTGTCCTCCAAGATCAGCGCATCAACTTTCTGAATGATGCCGGTCAATCTGTCCTCAGTTATCATGGCCTACTCGCCTTTGATGCAATGGGCGCAAGCCTACCCGCCAGTATGATTCTAAACGGCAATCGCCTTGCTCTCGATGTCGATATTACTGATGCAATTTTTCCCATCACAATTGACCCGTGGATTCAAGAAAGCAATCTCACGCCACCTGATGCCACCGCTAATATGGCATTTGGCTTCGCGGTAGATGTTTATGAAGATACAGCGGTTATCGGTGCTCCGTGGGAAACGGAAGCGGGCATCGAAACTGAGCAATCTCTGCTAGATCTTGAAACCAATGTCGGCACAGGTGCTGTTTATATTTTTAGCCGCAATGACGGTGCGTGGGACTTTGTCCAAAAATTAACGCCGCCAAACGTTACCACGGGTGATGAATTTGGCTATGCTGTCGCTATCGATGGTGACACGCTTGTAGTGGGTGCGCCGTATGCCGATGGTGATGAAGCAGATCAAGGGATGGCATGGGTCTTCCGCCTGACAGATGACACATGGGAACTTGAAACAGAACTGACTAGCCCAAATCCTGCGGCAATGGGTTCATTTGGACAAGCGGTGGCCCTCAACGGTGATCAGGTGTTAATCGGCGCGAGCCTTGAAGATGTTGAAAGTTCTGACGACGGACGCGCTTATTATTTTGCGCGAAATGAGACATCTTGGGAGCTTGCTTCCACGCTTGTTGCTTCAAACTCTATTGAAGAGAGCCAACTAGGTTTAGCGGTTGATCTTGATGGCAACACGGCCATTATTGGTGCGCAAGGTGCCGCTTATATTTTCGATCTAAGTGACTGTGCCGAGACCTGTAACGAGGTCCAACAACTCGTCCCCGATGACGCCCAATCTGACAATTTTGGGTTGTCTGTCGGAATTTCAAATGACACGGCGGTTGTTGGCGCGCCCAACGCTGAGGCAAGTGCCGTTTATATCTTTAGTGGTGAAAATTGGGACCTCAAGCAAACCATTGATGGTGACACCGCGCCATATTTGGGCTGGTCCGTCAGCATCAACACCACGACGTTAGTTATTGGTGTACCCCAACTCACCGAAGATAGTGAATTGGGCCAAGTTCAAGTCTATGCAGAAACGGATGGTGACTGGCAACTTGCGGAAACTTTGAGCGCCAGTGATGGCACCGTCGGGGATGGTTTTGGCTGGGCGGTCGCATTCTATCACGACACAGACACAATTTTAGTCGGTGCTCCGCAAGCCCTTGGCTCCGCGCCAACAGCTTATGCAGATTCATCTAGCAAACGTGCCCAAATTGCGTTAATTCCGGTCGGTTCAGCGTATGCCTTCGTCGATTCAGAAAGTGAAACAGACGATAGCGAGACAGAAGCAGTTGATACGAGTTCATAGAACGCTGGCACGACGGGTGGTTCTTCCGGCGGAACATCCTCTGGCGGTGGTGGCGGCACCACACATACGAATAGTGCACCTGTCGCCAATGACGATCATGTCAACACCACTGAAGATGCATCCGCCATCATCAACGTGCTGGCCAACGATACCGACGCCGATGGGGATAGCCTAAGTGTGACGCAAATTGTCCTTGGGGCAAGCGACGGGACAGTGTCAATTGATCCCGATGGCAATATCATCTATACGCCCAATACCAACTTCAATGGGGTTAATAGCTTTGTTTACGAAATCGGTGATGGCAATGGCGGCACCGCTACCGCAACGGCTTACATCACAGTGAATTCGCAAAATGACGCGCCCATTGCCGCTGATGATAGCGCGACGACTGATGAAGATAATGCAGTCAATATCGACGTACTGGCTAATGATACAGATCTTGATAGCCCCAGTTTGAGTGTTTCCCAAATTGTAAGCGGGCCATCAAATGGTGGGGCCGTTATTGAAGCCGATAACACGGTCACTTACACCCCTGCTCTAAACTTCAATGGCAGTGATAGTTTTGTGTACGAGGTCAGTGATGGCAACGGCGGCACCGCTACCGCCACGGTCACAATCACAGTGAATCCGGTGAACGATCCACCGACAGCCAATAATGATAGTTTCAGTGTTGATGAAGATGGTTTTCTGAGTGCTAATGTAAAAGACAATGATGTTGATGTCGAGAACCATGCCATTAGTTTGCTGGCAGTTGATACGAGCCATGGTGTACTCGTGCTCAATCACGATGGCACATTCACTTATACACCCAGTGTAAATTTCAATGGCACGGATAGCTTTACCTATGTCTTGCGTGATCCCGATTACCCCACTACCCCGCAAGATGCGGCTGTCGTTACGATCACGGTTAATCCAAGCAATGATAATCCTACCGCCGTTGATGATAGCGCGACGACTAATGAAGACAACTCGGTCAATATCGATGTACTGGCTAATGACACAGATATTGATGGTGATACACTAAGTGTCTCGTCATTGCTGAGCAGTCCCGCCCATGGTACTGTCTTTGTTGAAGCCGATAGCACCATCACTTATACACCCGATGTGAATTTTAACGGGGTAGATAGTTTTGTCTATGAGATGAGCGATGGTAATGGTGGTTTTGATACCGCCACGGTAACGATTACGATTAATCCCGTGAACGATCCACCGACGGCCAATGATGATAACGCGACGACCAATGAAGACACCTCGGTCAATATCAGTGTATTACCCAATGATGCAGATGTTGACGGCGATACGGTGATTTTCTCGGCACTGATGAGCAGTCCCGGAAATGGTGCCGCCGTTGTTGAAGCCGATAACACCATCACTTACACGCCCAGTCTAAATTTCAATGGCACGGACAGTTTTACGTATCAGATTGGCGATGGCAACGGTGGTTTTGATACTGCCACAGTAACAATTACGGTGAATCCCGTCAATGATCCACCCATTGCTAATAATGACAGTTTCAGCATGACCCGAAATACAGTCCTCAGCGATAACGTGAAGGGTAATGATACGGATATTGAAGGCCATGCCATTAGTTTGCTAGCGGTTGATACGAGTAATGGTGTATTGGTGCTCAATCATGATGGCAGTTTTACCTACACGCCCTCTACAGATTTCACGGGTACCGATAGCTTTACCTATGTCTTGCGTGATCCAGATTATCCCACCACTCCACAAAGTGTAGCAGTGGTAACCATTACAGTGAATCCATAGTCTAGCGAAATGTGCCGTGGCTCGTTTGCTAGTCGCTGGACATCACTAAAAAAATATGACCTATAAACCAAGCACGGATGTCTTCTGAAAGATGTTCGTGCTTGAATTTTTTATAAGCGTTGCTTAGAAAAAATCTTGAAGAGGGAGATATTAGAAACGTCAATCAGCAAATGATGAGGGTAATTCTTTATTAACCGAAAAGAACGAGGTTATGTGGCTCATCACTATCTTCGGGATCAACAACATAAATGCCCAGATATTGCAAAAAGAGCAGACTTAAATAGATAGGATTGAGATAAATATAGCGTCTCCATAAACGGCGCGGTTCTTGTAACAGACGGAAAAACCATTCTAAGCCACGTTTTTGCATCCAAGGCGGTGCTTGTGGCAAAAGACCCGCATGAAAATCAAAAGCGGCCCCGACTGCAATCATGGGCATCGGGAGCTTATTGAGGTGTTCGTAGACCCATGTTTCTTGACGCGGACAACCTAATCCCACAAAAACAATCTGGGCACCGGTTGCGGGGATAGACTCTATTTCAGCTTCATATTCGGCTTGGGTGAGGTTGCGAAATCTGGACGGTTGTTTGCCCGCAATAGTTAACTTGGGGAATTTCCGGACTAAATTTTTCTCAAGATCGGCTAGAACCTCATCGCGACTGCCATATAGATATATGGGCAATGCTTGACGTTCGGCCTCGGCGCAAATGGATAACATCAATTGCGGGCCATAGACCCGGTCGTTTAATTGGGCTTTATGTAAAATATTCAGTCCCCAACGCACTGGTTGACCATCCGGAACCACAATATCTAATTGATTGAGGCGATAGCGATGTTCGCGATTAAAGCCCGTCATGACACCATGTACGGCTAATGCGGATACACCTAAGCTCTGCTTATTCTTGGCGGCTGTGACAATCTCATCGATTGCCGATTCATAATTTATGGCATTAACCAGCACGCCAAGAATATTAAACTTGCCCTTATTCACCCATTCGTCCAATCATCATGATAATGGCGGTCCTATTTTGCGACTTCAGCCATCCATCGTTCAACATTGTTTTCAAACATTTGCTCTAGAATAGCACTTATGTCGTGCTTTTGCTCCCATTCTGGATAATGTGTTTGAAATTTGGAATTATCACTGATCCACCAGATATGATCACCAATCCGATTTTCTTCGGAATAGCTCCAATCTAATTTGCGGCCACTAATATTTTGCCCAATTTCAATGGCCTCTAACATTGAACAGTTACTAAAGCGGCCCCCACCTATATTATAGACCTCGGCGATACGTGGTGCTTTGTAAAATTCATAAAATGCACTGACAAGGTCTGCACTATGAATATTATCACGGACTTGCTTACCTTTGTAACCAAAAATGGTATACGGCTTGCCTATGACAATACATTTCATCAGATAGGCGAGGAAACCATGCAATTGAGCCCCCGAATGTTGCGGCCCTGTTAAACAGCCACCCCGAAAGCTAGCGGTTTTCATATCAAAATAGCGCCCATACTCCTGAACCAAAACATCTGCGGCGACTTTTGAAGCACCGAAAATGCTATGGAGCGTTTGATCGATAGCCATATCTTCACGGATACCATCGTGATAAGTATGCGTTGGATCGATTTCCCAACGTGTTTCTTGTTCAATAAGCGGCAATTTATTTGGTGTATCGCCATAAACCTTATTGGTCGATGTAAAGATGAAGACCGCTTCAGGTGTGTATTGACGCGTTGCCTCAAGTAGGTTTAATGTGCCGTTGGCATTGATCGTGAAGTCGGTCTGCGGTTCCTTAGCCGCCCAATCATGTGAAGGTTGGGCCGCCGTGTGGATAACAATTTGGATGTCATCTTGATAATGGGCAAAAATTTCGTTGATAGCGCTGGCATCTCGGATATCCACATTTTTATGGATGTATTTGTTACCGAGTTTGTTTTGGAGGCGTTGTAAATTCCAGTTTGTGGAAGAACCCTCACCGAAGAAATAGGCTCGCATATCATTATCGATGCCAACAACTTCAAAGCCTAAAGACGCAAAAAATTCAGCCGCTTCTGAACCAATTAAACCAGCTGAACCCGTAATGATTGCTATACTCAAACCGCTTATTCTCCCATTTGTGTCGATAGTGTTCTGAACCACTTAATCATTATGTACAATATTCTCAACTTGTCTATGATAACTTGAGCCTATTTTTGAGAACCAGTATTTTTAAGATGAATAAGTTTTTGACTAAGGGTTAGGCTGAATGGCTTGATTATAAATATCGATCAACATCTGATAATTAGCATCCGGGGTTAAGTTCTGGCGATAATAGTCAAAAGCATTTTGGCTTAGGCGCGTGGCCAGAGCGCTATCTTCAAGGGTTGTCATTTGCTGAGCAAGGTCCTCAGCATTGCCGGGTTGAAAACTTAAGCCATTCTGACCATGTTCAACGAGTGAACCAATTGAGCCAATACTGGACGCAATGACTGGTTTTTGGAGGGCCATGGCCTCGACAAATGTCATTGGAAACGATTCGTACCATTCAGAGGGTATGATGAGCGCCCGTGCGTTAGCTAAAGCCGTCATACACGCCTCATGGCTGTGTTGTCCATGATAGTGAATATTGGCGTGGGTTGTTGAAGCTTCACGAACCAAGTCTTCGAGAGGCCCTGTCCCATAAATATCAACACGTTGCCCGGATAATATGGCCGCTTGGATGAGTGTTTCAATGCCCTTGGCTTTGGCTAAACGCCCCAAA
>JBNLCD010000186.1:0-9483 GCA_050303635.1 Anaerolineae bacterium | reverse complement strand
TGAAAATTTGTCGCTTGATATTCGGGCGGGAGAATATGTGGCTTTGGTCGGGACATCCGGCGTCGGTAAAACCACTTTATGTTCACTCATTCCGCGTTTCTATGAAGTGAATACAGGTGCCATTTTGGTCGATGGCGTTGATATTCGCGATGTTAGTCAGCACTCATTACGCCAAAATATTGGAGTCGTTCTGCAAGATGTTTATTTGTTTGCCGGAACGGTTGCGGAAAATATTCGCTATGGCAAGCCCGATGCTACCTATCCTGAAATTGTGGAAGCGGCGCGCCAAGCCAATGCGCATCAGTTTATCATGGCGCTCCCTCATGGTTACGACACGGATATCGGTCAGCGTGGTGTAAAGCTGTCCGGTGGGCAAAAACAACGGTTGAGTATTGCCCGTGTGTTTCTGAAAAATCCGCCGATTCTGATTTTTGATGAAGCAACCAGTGCGCTAGACAACGAGAGCGAACGCGCTGTCCAAGAATCGCTAGAGACGTTGACCCATAGCCGGACCACGATTGTGATTGCGCATCGGTTATCGACAGTGCGCAATGCCGAGCGCATTATCGTGCTCACCGGGGATGGGATTCATGAAGAAGGTACGCATGAAGATCTCATTCTGGAAGACGGCCATTATGCCCGTTTGTACAACACCCAACTCGCCTTTTAAGATGTAGGGTTTATGAGGGAACAAAGGCCGTCGGCTAAACAAATTTCATTGTCTATCCGACGGCCTTGCGGGGGTTCTAATTTATACTGGACTCTGGCCGATTATTGGTAACGCAGGATGGATGAAACCGTCTTACGGGCCGCCAAAACGGATGGTCCAATACTGGCTAGAGTGGTGATGAAGATCGTACCGAATAAGCCGAGGCCCAAGCTAACCAGCGGATAAGTGAAGTCGAAATCAATCGGGATTAAACCCAAGAGCAGATTCGCAATGCCATAGCTCAAGGGAATGCCAATTAACCACGCCAAGCCGCCCACCAACAAACCTTCCAACAAAAATTGGAAAACAATCGTGCGGGAACGGGCTCCGACCGAGCGCATCACGCCGATTTCGCGTTGTCGTTCGAAGACACTCATGGATAGAGCAACGAGCAGACCAATAGCGCCGACGGCGGCCATGACCAGCGCGGCAATACTGAAAATCAAACCAATAGTCATGATGGTATTGGCATCCTCTTCAGCATCGGCTACCGCGTTGTAGTAATCGGCGCTGATCCCATTGGCCAACAAAACTTCACGAATTTCGCCAATAGTTTGATCAACCTCAGCTAAAGACGGATCATCATTGCTCAGTTGGATCAGAAATTCTTGGGGAACCGCTTCACCGGCGATATCACGACCCTCTAAATTAGCCAATTCTTGCCAGTCGAGGCCAATTAAGTAGAAACGTTCTTCTGAACTGAAGCTGACCGGAGCGACGGGTAGCAAAGATGAAACAGTAGCGGTTTCAACAATACCCACCACCGGATAAGTCCCCGTATGATCATTCACATTCAAAACTAGCTTATCACCGACTTGGTAGCCGCCATCTTCCGCTAGATGCGTGGAGATAATCACACCATCATTTTCGCTGGAGAAATAAGCGCCGGATTGCATCGGTAAAATAGCGGCCAGTTGTTGATCTAAACCATAGGCGATAACATCATCAGCTTCAAATTCCGGAATATTCACCGCTAGGGCATAATCGTTCGGGATGGGTGCACCCACCCGATAACCAACCAATTCCGCCAATTGTTCCCAACGCATATAGGTTGCTTGGAAAGGGAAATTATCAATGCCGATAATTTCAAAGGATTGCGTTTGGCCATTTTCAGCGGTTAAGAAAACCATATCGCCCAAATCTACACCTAAACGTTCAGCCTCACTCTTGGTCACGACAATGCCGTGGCGATAGGGATCATTTTCCCAAGCGGTGCCTTCAAGTAAATCGAGGGCAATGCTATCCGTGGTCGTATCGAAACCTGTTATATAGACGCCTTTGTCGAGATCCGGTTCAACATCACCGTGCGGGTCTACATCGGTTAGACGGATGCCGGAATCAAGTCCCGGATAGATATGTTCGACCCCATCCACGGTGGCTATCATCGTTTTGATGGTCGCAAAATCTTGAGCCTGATTGGGTTGAACTTCAATTTCATAATTGAAGGTGGCGTACGCATCATCAATGACCTTATCCATTTGATAGAATAAAGCAAATACGCCCATGAATGAGCCAATCGCCAAGGTTAAGGTGAAACCCGTTACCGCAAGTCGGAATTTACGTTGCAAAATATTGCCAAATGCTTGGCGCATATTCGCTGACAGAGGCAATACATCCAACAAACGACCCAAAATACCGCGCTTGTAATTGCCACCAATCCCTAAGTCAGTCAACGCCACGCGGATGGACACCAACGAACCGAGCAAAACCGGTAAGATTGCGGCCAAAAGAGGCACGATAATCCCCATACCCACACCAACACCCACAGCGGTCCAAGCGATATCAAATTCTTCAATCAAGATGCCGGCCAACGGTGCGATTTCAACAGTGAGTAAGTAGCCCGTGTACATGCCGAGTAAAACACCGGGCACCATGCCTAAAATCCCGTAGGTTAAGGCAATCCCCGCGTAAATACGGAAATTGTCCCACCATGATGCACCAATTGATTTCATCATGCCGATTTGCTTGCGTTGCTCAACCATAATCGCGCTCACCACATTGAACACAATAAAGGTTGAAACAATCATGGCGAGGATACCTAAGAAACCGAGTGTATCTGTCCATTGCTTCAATTCAACGAATAAGCCGTTTTCGGCTGGATCTTGAACTGCACTGTAGGTCACAATATACGGTGAAATATCGCTGAGCGTTTGAACAAAGGTTTCCTGTTGGGTTTCGGCTTGTTCAAAGGTTTCAAAGCGCGCAATAAAAACTTCATGGCCTTGGAAACCGCCGAGATATTCCGCATCACTGTGATAGGTATAGATATACGGTTCACCTTCTGAATATGGATGGAAGATAATCCCTGTCACGGTCCATGTTTCAGTATAGATATGGTTGGCTGAATCATTGGGGTGGCTAAGCACGCGAAATTCAACTTGATCGCCAACTTCTAGACCATAACGATCCGCCATCCGACGTTCAATCGCGAATTCTTGCTGACCTTCTTGCGGATAACGTCCTTTAAAAACTTCCATCGGAAGCAAGTCAATCTCGCCAAAAGCTTCGCTTGAGGAACGTACGATGGATTCAATAAACGCATCGTCGCTATTTTCGCGCCAATAGACTTGATATCCCGATCGCGCTTCTAAATCAGTGAGGCCTTCAATCTGGCTCAGTTGAGCAAAATAGGCATCATTATCTAATACTGCACCATCCGGCACATTGGTTACCACATATAACATCGGCATGGCATCCACATCATAATCTTCATGAAGCCGACCAATCATGAGGTCACCGACAGTCATCAAGGTGACAACGCCTAAAACACCGATGAAAATACTGGTTGCCACTAACAAGGTGCGCACCTTACGCGACCAAACATCGCGTAATATCTTGCGTGTACGTGTTCCTAAAATCATCCCTTACTCCTTCTTTCTCACATAGTCCCTTACCCCTCGTTACGCATGAATTTTTGATTCGTTGCACTTATAAAATTTTCTAAACTATTAAAAAATGAAGAAAATTAGATACAAAAAAAGCTGAGGACAAACTTATAGTCTGCCCTCAGCTTCTTATTGTTTGATCTGGAGTGATTAATGAAATTAACCGCGCCGACGTTCCAATTGAACGAGCATAATCATACTCATCAAGCACAGCAATTCTTCTTCTTGGCTGATGCTGGTATCGGCCAATTCAAGCGCATAACTTGATTCGAAGAAAGCCTTATTTTTCTTGAGGTGCATAATGGGATGTGATTCGTCGTTGCGATCAGCAGAACGATAGATGGTGTAAGACGGGTTAAATACATAACCTGTGAAGAAGTTCAGAATCGGAATTTCGGAGAAAATGCCGTCCCAAACCTTCACCCACGGATTGTCTTCCTTGATATGATGCGACGTTTGACCACTGGCAACATCGATATAGTAGGTTGCCCGCCAAATAGAGCGCATCCCCTTCCGCTTGACAGCCCCAAAGGATTCACCTTGACCTTCCCCTTGGAAAAAACGGTAGGTGGCGGAGAAATCAATAATCCGGTCGGCACGTATACGGAAAATCACATTTTCCTTATTGCTGTTGTTGTAAACAAGGATATCTTCTTTGAGATTCCAGATTTTTTGGTTAATAAACATACGTTCCACACCAGCCGCGTCCGTAATGTGAATGCGAGGGGCTAGCGCTAATAATTTGAAACGCATATCCAATGGATATTGCAGTGTGGGCATAATTTTTGCTCCTTCTAAGATGAATCCGTGAAACTAAAACCTTATTGTATTTTGAATACGTATTTTATGCCATTCACTTTGTATACATTATAGGGCTAAGAACATTTAAAGGCTATTTAAAAGCAACTTCAATATCCTCCGCTAGAATGATGAGTACCTAATTTACACGACAAACAACATTAACATTTGATTAACCAAACTACTCAACTGAATTCTGAATAGAACGAGTGAGGCTAGATGACTATAACACTCACCTTGTTATAACTAATTTTGGGCTTATCGGCCCCATTCGGCTCTAAGTTATATCTTTAACAAGGGTCTTCAGGCCCTTGCTTAGCCAAAAATCACATTGTTAATGAGTTTAAACCACAGGTCGCTGGCGATTAAAGAGCAGAGATGGGCTGGCAATGCCAATCGCCAGCGCCGCCAGTACCATACCTGTAATAATGCCATTTTGACTGGCTTGTAAAAGCGCATCTTGAATTTCGGCATTATTGGCGGCGGTCGTGACTCGCAAAAGATAAAGCATCGTCCGAAACGCAAAAACGCCCGGTACCATCGGAATCGCCCCGCTGACCGTGAAAACAATCGAGGGCAATTGGAACTGCCGCGCATAATAAAATCCGACAAAGCCCACGCATGTTGCGCCAATTAAGGTGGCCGGGGCAATTTGCATCCCATAATGCATGAGTAAGGTCCGCATGGCATGACCGATTGCGCCACAGCTGGCCGCCGGAGCCAGCGCTTGATGCGGGACGCGAAACAACATCGCAAAACCCACAGCGGCAATACTGGCCCAAAAAGCATCTTTCAGAACAAGCAAAACAATTTCAGGCATTGAATATCCTGTGCATTCGTTTTTAATCAACCACGCCATTATATAGGAAAGATAAATGAGGTGGGGTTGGTTAGATTCAATAATTGGGTGTTTTCGCTAAAAATAGGTATGATGAGGCTGTTCTCGTCATTCAATTAAAAGATTTTGCGCCACTATGCCCAACCGTGGTTGGCTTCCCCTAAGCTTTTTTGTGCAAATAATCTTGATCAGCGGTATCGGTTTATTGAGCCTGATTCTGTGGCTGAATTTGGCACGCACCGAAACCTCCAGCGCCTATCGCGTGGCCTATCGGGATATTGTCAGCCTCAATGCTGGCACCCGCGAAACGCGTTTGGTGACTATGTTACCGGATGGCTCGCAAAAAAAATTACGCCATATTTTTCTCGAAGATAATATTGGCACGAGCTATCATCTGCAGTGGACCCCCGATCAGACCGGGCTTATTTATGCCAAAAAGTGGCAAAGCAATGTCGCCATCTATCACCTCGAACTAGCGACACACACCGAAACAGTGGTGGCGGCGCAGGCTGATGCCCCGATATTTTCACCAAATGGTCGCTATCTCGCTTATGAAACGCAAGGTCATATCCAAATCATTGATTACGAATCCGGGGTGGATGTCTTAAATACGGCGGAGCTTATCCAAGAAGCCCATCATTTGCCGACATGGTCACCTGATAGTCAAAAATTATTGGTCAGCACCCAAAACGATCATCAACTTTATCAAATTGATTTGAGCCAGCGCACTGTCAAACAATTTAAACTGGCCTACAATTCATCCGACGACTATTTTTTTACAGGTTTGGCATGGTCGCCGCAGGAGGATTGGCTAGCCATTTTGATGCAATTTACACGTTTTCCAGCGGGACAATTGATTTTTTGGCAACTAGATTATGAGCGTATCAGTTTATTTGAAAGTCAGGCTTTCAATGATATACGTTTGAGTTGGTCGCCGGACGGGCGCTGGCTTACCTATCCCACCGATCGCCTGATTGTGGTGGATGAAGTGGCTACCCGCGCCACGCATGAATTGCCTGTGGGTACTCAGGCGAAAAGTGGTGCAGTATGGTCACCGGATGGCCGTTGGCTCTATTATGTGCGGGAACGTAATCATAATTTTCAAATCTATCGACGGAGTGCTGATTTTAGTACGACCGAAAGATTGACATTTGCGCCCAATACGCACGTTTATCCCACATTGTCACCGCTCATTGATAACAAATGGCAACCTGTTTATTTGGGCCTATTGAGTGCCTTGGGCTTTTTCATTAGCGGAATTGCATTACGCTATCGTTTACGAACCAGCGGCGGTTAATTCCTCGATTTTTTGCATAGCAAATATCGCAAATTGTTGAATATCCGCACAGGCTACATCCTGTGACGAATCAAGGATTTTATATTCTTGGAGGGCCTCACGAATCAATGGATGATAAGTCACCGGTAGATTAGCAAGACCCCATTCGCCGCCTGTTTGCTTCGATGTCACCAAATCCGCTTGGATAAAAGCCAGTACCCGACAAAAATTCAAAACCGCATATTTCGGCACTCGACACACCCCAACGGATTCACCCTTCATCACGTTGTTAAAGCTCCACCGCGCATCTTGCACGATTGAATCCAGATAGGCTTCGCGTGGAATTTCCGGGAATATGTCCTGTGCTGGCGGTCCCGCCAAGGCGAGTCCATGTTGCCTTGTAATGACAAAATGTCCTGCTAAATCTGCATCATGCCGCATTTCAGATGGTGGGGTTAACTGATTGCGCTCGGGGTCGGGATAATGAAATTCAAAGGGTGTGGGATGACTAAAATGAGTTAACACAGTTTGCCGAATAATGCTCAATTCAAGTTTTTGCTGATATTGCGCGGCTAAGCGATCAAATAGCTCCAATAATGGCAATTTGAGCGCATGCTCGAGAGCGTCTTCAATCACAATCAAGACATCAATATCGCTATTCCCCGGTTTGAAGCATCCCATTGAGATAGAACCATGCACATAGATTCCAACGAGATTGTCACCGAGCAGATGATGGATGCTCAACTTAAAATCTCGCAGGCAATCTTTCACAACTTGGGGAATTTCTAATTGTTCAAGCATCAGGCATCCTTCAAAAATATTCACATAGTGTTGCTCGTATAGTAGCGCAAAAGAGATGCGGAGAGACATCTCTTTTGACAGCTTATTATATGGTCTAGCCAAGATTTTAGTCTGTGAAACTTAACGAACCATCATAAGTGGTGAGATAAATTTCAGTATATCCGCGTTGTACCGCCACTTCGACATAAAGATAATAGGTGCCTTCGTGATACATAAAACTCATAAAGCCAATCACGGCATTAACTCCAAAATCATCTTCCGCCAATGGTTGCACATCCTGAGTTGTCCAGTTAATACCATCTGCGCTTGTGGCTAATAAAATTTTGTCACGCGTGGTTGCGTTTTTATAAATCATAACCCAGCCATCCGGGGTTTCGAGAACATGCGGCATCGTGGCGTCTTCACCATCTACACCAACAATAATGGGGTCACTATCGGCATAAGGGGCTTCGGTGGTTGCGGGATCATCATATTTTTCCCACGTGATGCCATCGGGACTGGTGGCCATGCCAATTGCAATTGTTTGATCAGGCATAAACCCCGCGTAATACATAACAAAACCATCTTCTGTCCGATGCACATTCGGATAAGAAACTTGCGCTTCATCCCATTCACCTTCAGCCCCACGGGCGAGGATTGGTGCATCATGTGGTTGCCATGGTCCTGTCGGATTATCAGCAGTTGCAAAGCTAATATCACCACCACCCATTGGAAAATTTTGCCGATCTTGAGTATAGAAATAACTTATCCATGTGCCGTCTTCTAAAACGAGGACACTCGACATAGACATGCTTAAGCGAGCAATTTCAACATCACTCGATTGTAGAATCGGTTCATGATTATTCTCAACTTGCCAATTAACGCCATCGTCCGAGCTTAGCAAGCCAATTCCCTTACGCGTTGGCCGTGAATTCGCGCCATTTCTGAAAAAGTAAAAGGTATCATTGTGATAGATGACCCCACCCGGTTCGTTCCACAAGTTATGCCAGCTATCAATGGAACCACGCTCAATAACTGGGTTGGTTGTGCTATAGGGTTTGAATAGAGATTCGCCAGTGCTGTCTTGAGCACTTGAATTGCCATGTGGGCATGCTAATCCCACCATCACTACAATCAAAATTAGGTGTGCTAAATATTTCAACATTATGGTTGACCTTCCAATCTGGGATTCTTGCATGTTTGCCAAGCTTGGATACAATCGATTATGTAAACGCGTGTTTATATATGCATGCGCACATATAGTATCAGGATTATATAAATTTTGAGATAAGGATTTGATGAGAATGTCGCTTCCGCATTTATTAATGGGCTTAATCAATGTTGAACCCATCACCGGGTATGATCTAAATAAGCGCTTTGAACAAGGCGTTCAGAATTTTTGGACAGTCAGCCAAAGCCAGATTTATCGCGCATTGCATCGGATGGAAGAAGATGGCTGGGTAAAAGTTGAAATGATTGTTCAAGCGGGTAGCCCTAACAAAAAAGTGTACCAACTCACTGAAATTGGCCGCACGGAATTAGTGAACTGGCTAAGTGAACCGATTACCAATGTCAAAGCTTATTTGCCGAAGATGGGTCAAATCTTTTTTGGGGACGCCATTGAGCGCGCGCTGGCGTTGCAGTTGATTCGATATTATATTGAATATTTTGAGGAGATTTATCAGGGTCTGAAAAATTGGTATGATTCGCTTCAAGCAGATTTGAATGATGAAAATTTACCCGAACGTCTGCTCTTCCGTATTGCACCCCTAGAACATGCCATGCAATACGCTAAATTTGAAGTGGAATGGTATTCCCAGTTAGTCCAACGCGTTGAAAATAACAAAAATGGCGCGAATCAAGGCATTGAAAAATGGTCTGAGGGCGAATAAATATTACGGCAGGTTAATTGGGTGAGCACGTAGTCTCAGCGACAGGTAAGCAACAGATTGGCGTATGTTATATCGTCAGGTGTATGTTTTGAACCTATGCTACACTGAAACTATCTACAGAAGCACAATCATCCTATTTAGCACTTATCACAAGGGAATTAAGGAATTAGAACTATGGGTTCTCGCCGTCAACCACCTGCGCGACGCTCCAATCGTCCGCCACAACCGCGACAAGGTCAACCTCAATCCGCTCAATCTGGCAGTCAGCCCCGCCGCCCGACACGGCCCCCGCGTCGTGGTCGGCG
>JBNLCD010000185.1:0-9507 GCA_050303635.1 Anaerolineae bacterium | reverse complement strand
TTATTAACTTGGTCAGCTGATGGAATTATTACTATTTGGCCAGCGACACTTGATGAATTAATTGCGATTGGTGAAGCTCGTATCAACATTGAGTTGACTAATGAGCAACGTCAGGACTTCTTTATGCCGACCGTACAACCAGGCGGATAACCTTATTTGTTAGACGAACAAGTCTTCGATCTTGAAGGGCTCATCATAATATTTACAGAGCGATTGCCAAACCAGCGGATGCGGTAAGGCATGGGGATGTTTTTGTCGAATATCAATGAGCGCCTCGGTCAGCGCTAAATTTTCGGTCATTTTGAGTACGGCGGCGGTGTAGGTGGATGAGCGACTAATGCCCGCACCACATGCAATTAACACAGGTTGAGTTTGATGCGCTAAGACAAAATCCACACCCTGTTGAATATAGTGGTCGGGAATGGGATAACCATCTTCGATAGGAATATAGAGTGTTTCAATATTCGGATGCTGGACATTTTCCGCAAGATGTAGAATCGCTTGAATATTGTGTTTCTGCAACAACTCCAAGTCGATTGTGTCGCGATATTTACCTTGATAGAGCCACTCGCGAATTTTAATCATGATGATCGACGGATTATCTTTTAGCCTAGATTGTCTTAATTGTAATTGAATATCTCAGCGGTAGACAGTTGTTGCTTGTCGGAAACTTGGTCATTTCGAACACCGCAGGTTGAAACCCGTGGCTATACAAAAACAAAGTACGCTCAAGCGCACTCGCATCGGCCCAAATGGGTCTGACTTCCCACATGCCTCGTTGGATAAAAAGACTTGGGAATGAGGATACAACATGGTGAGTGCTATCACTAAACAAACCTTATATCGTGTAACACATGCCGTTATGTTACGCGTGGAACGCAGACGTGAACATCTCTTTCATATTGTATCTAAAAAGCTTTAGGTACTAAAGAAAATGCCGATAAATATGCGATTTTGTTAACCTTCGTTTAAAATTGGGTAAACTTCAGGGTACATCACTTCAAAAACATCTTAAGAAACGTTATATTTAAACCTTGTTATGAGAATCGATATGAGAACAACCTTATGAGCAAAATACTCCTCGTTGAAGATGATAATGTTCTACGCGAGACACTGGTATACAACTTAAGCAATGAAGGGCATGATGTTATTGCCACCGGAGATGGCGCGGACGCCCTTGACTTGGCGCGTTCCCAAACACCGGAGCTCATTGTGCTGGATGTGATGCTTCCCGGCCTCGATGGATTTACCATTTGTCGGATCTTGCGTCAAGAATCGGACGTACCGATTGTGATGCTCACCGCGCGGGATGCTGAAGTTGACCGCATTGTCGGGTTAGAACTGGGTGCGGATGATTATATCGTCAAGCCGTTTAGCTTGGGCGAATTTCTGGCGCGGATTCGGGCTACTTTACGGCGTGCGCCGAGTGCCCAAAATCAAACGCATCTGCTGAAATCTGGCGAGTTGCTGGTCGATGTCTTGGCCCGGCGGGTCACGCGCAATGATGATGAAGTCGGCTTAAGCCACAAAGAATTTGATTTACTGGTCACCTTGATGCGCAATAAAGGGGCGGTTTTGTCCCGTGATCTGTTGTTGGAACGCGTCTGGGGATATGGGTATGATGGCCAGACCAAGACCGTAGATGTGCATGTGCGCTGGCTCCGTGAAAAAATTGAAGATGACCCCTCTAACCCCAAGCATATTGTCACGGTGCGGGGTGTGGGCTATCGGTTTGAGGATTAAGATCTCGTGTCAACTGGATTGATTGTTGTGGCTGGACTTGTGATTCTAGGATTGTTGTGGCGGTCGAATTGGTATCGCCAACAAACTGAGACGTTGCGCAAAGATTTTCGTATTTTGACGGATAAACATCGCCAACTCGAAAAGATCAGCGACAATCTTATGGTATTGCGGGATGCGTTTATCGAGACACTCGAAGATGCCGTTCTGGTGCTCGACAAGCAAAATATTATTCAGTTTGCCAACGGTCCGGCAGTTGAGTTATTTACCCGCCGACTTGAAAATCAATCCTTGATGGTGGCGACCCGCAATTCTGAACTGGATAATCTGGTTAAATCAGCGCGTGAGAATCCGCGGGAAGTGCAAGAACGCCGTTTTACGATTGATGAGCATATGGTGCAGGCGCGTGTGCTGGGCATTGAACAAAATACCATTATCATCGTGCATGATGTAACGGTGATGCAACGGCTTTCGCGGGCACGGCGTGAAATGATTGCCAATATCACCCACGAATTGAATACACCCATTACCACCATTGGTTTGTTAGCAGATACTCTAGTCGGCGGCGCAGGTGAAAAAGCGGATATCCGTAAAAAAATGCTGACCGATATTCGCGCCGAAACGGCCACATTAACCCAATTGGTCCAAGAAATGCGAGATTTGTCCCTCATTGAATCGCGCCAAATGCCGATTAAAATGTTGGAATTGCCTTTAAAGGGACTCGTCGAGAAAACAATTTTGCCCTTGCAAGCCTTGGCTGAACAAAAGCATCAACAGATCGACATTGATGTATCGGAAAATATTGAAGTCTTCGCTGATGAAAATCAGTTGCCACGTGCATTAAAAAATATTGTGCATAACGCCATTAAATTCACGTCGGAAGGCGGGGTTATTCGCATCTCAACAAAACTTGAGAATGATTTTGTCACGCTCTGTGTCAAAGACAACGGGGTGGGGTTGAGTGCGAGTGAACTAGAGCGTATTTTTGAGCGTTTTTATCAAGCGGACCCCTCACGCCAACACGGCACAGGTTTGGGATTAGCCATTGCCCGCCACATCATTTTAGGACATGGCGGACAAATTTGGGCACAAAATAATCAGGGCGAACCGGGCATGAGTTTCTTTTTCACCTTGCCCCATGCGATGCCCCAAGAAATCTTATAATTCAAGTAAATCTTCAAGTTTCCAGCGAATAGTCACAGTGGTGCCCCGACCCAGTCCAGCACTTTCGAGCCGGAAGTCACCGTCGTAAACATCGATAATGGATTTCACCATCGAAAGCCCTAACCCGACGCCCCCGACTTCGCGGGAATGGGCTTTATCAGCACGATAGAAGCGTTCGGTGACGCGTTGCAAATCTTCGGGCGAAACACCATGACCCGTATCTACTATTGTTGAAACCGCATAGCCATTGACTTCGGTGAGATGCCACGTAATTTCGCCGCCACGTTCGTCCATATATTTGATGGCATTTTCGATGATATTGCGGAACACGATATAGAGATGATTGAGATCGGCCCGCACATTGAGGGCTTTATCCGGGGCAACAAGGTTAAGTTCAATTATCTGTTCATCAGCCATGGGTTTCATTTCGCGCACAACCTGATGCGCCACCCGTGTTAAATCAATCACATTATTGCCGATTTCGACTGAACCCGCATCTAAGCGCGACAGAATAAGCAGGGAATCGACTAGCCGACTCATGCGTTTAACTTCCGCATCAATTTCGGTGACATATTGCTGTTTTTTCTCATCGGGCAACGGTTTATTGATGAGGGCTTCAGTGCGTAGGCGAATGGTGGTTAAGGGCGTGCGAAGTTCGTGCGAGGCATTGCTTGCAAAGGATTTTTGCTCTTCTATCATCATTTGCACGCGCTGTGTCATGACATTAAAGGCGCGCGCCACTTGTCCAATTTCATCACGCCGTTTTTCGTTGAGTGAGATGGTAAAATCACCATCGGCAATGCTTTCGGTTGCTTGCTGTAATTTAGCCAGTGGAGAGGTTAGCGAAGCCGAAATCAACACACTGGTCACGATAACGAGCAGACCCAACACCAACACAGCCACACCCAGCATCGTCCAGCGTTGGCGAATATCTTCCTCGATTTCATGAGCAGGAATCGCCAATTGCACAACGCTGAGAATACGGCCATCTTCGATAATCGGGGCGGCCGTGAACATCATTTCTTCGCCCGAAGCATCTTTTCGAATTTCATAGGTGATGCGTTTATCGAGCGCTGTAATAATTTCAGTCTGATCTAAATAGGTTTCGTCTGCGTGAGGGTCTTTGGTTGCTATCCAAACTTCCCCTTGATTATTGATGAGATAAATTTCACCTTCAGTCTGATTGGCATACCCATCCAGAGCCGCCGCGACATCTTCACGGGTGGCTTCGTTTTCCGTAAATTTTTCTAGGGTTTCAGTGAGTCCGTCTGAGATCAAAGATACTTCAGATTCGGTGCGGTCTCCAAAATCTTCGACGGCGGCGAGTGAAATTTGTTGACCGGCCCATAGCGCTAATGACCCAAAGCCCGCGACAAAGAGCGTGACATATAAAATGATGAGACGGGTACGTAGGCTAAACATCCATTTCATACTCAAATTTCCTCGGCTTTAACAAAACGATAGCCCACGCCACGCACGGTAATGAGATATTCTGGATTCGAGGCATCGGCTTCAATTTTTTCACGGAGCCAGCGAATGTGTACATCCAAAGTACGCGTATCGCCTAGCCAATCCGTGCCCCACACTTCATCAAAGAGTTCAGCGCGCGTCACAGCTTCACCGGAACGGCCCATGAGTAGGGTGAGGAGTTCAAATTCTTTGTGGCGGAGAGTGAGTTCTTTGTCGTTTTTAAAGGCGCGATGGGCATCTAAATCGACAAAAATATCGCCAATGCGCAATTCAGTTGGGGCGGGAGCTTGCCATTGATCGAGCGCGACGCGACGGAGATTAGCCCGCACACGCGCAATCAGTTCACGGGTGCTAAAGGGTTTCGTGAGATAATCATCCGCGCCCAATTCTAAGCCCAGAATGAGATCAACTTCATCACTCAGCGCAGTTAACATCACAATGGGGACACTACTTTGGGCACGGACGGCTTTGCAAATTTCCCAGCCATCCATATGCGGCAACATGATGTCTAGCAAAATAATGTCGGGTTTTTGGCTGAGCGCCATATCGAGACCAATTTTGCCATCTTGCGCCACACTCATTTTATAGCCAGCATTTTGCAAGGCTTCCACTACGGGTTCAATAATCAGGGCATCATCTTCAATCAAGAGAATTTTCGTCATCAGATAACCTTATAATTTTTGTATATTCAAACAATTTTAGGACTTACACAATTCAGCATCAGAGACAATGGGTCAATAATCTCTGAAAAAATAAATGTCAGCGGGCGACGCATGCGTCGCCCCTACAATTCAATTCATCTCATGTTCATTTACGATGCTTTGGCTGTGACGCGACCGGGTTTCTTCTTCGGGGTGCGGTTGCCCATACGATAACCCCACAACATCAGCACAGAAAGCATACCAAGACCAAGCAAGAATAAGAAGCCAATTCGTGAGGCATCAGTACCGGCTGTTATGGCATGAACACTGATCAGGCCAAAACCGAGATAGCTCATATAGTGCAAGTATTTCCAGATTTTATGGCCAATTCGCTTTTTGACAGAGAAACTGACCGTTACAATTAGGATAACCCAAAATCCGAGTGTACCCAACCCGACGGCAAAAGGACGATAGGGTCCATTAAAAGGCACGAGTAGGTCAGCGATATGATAGGTAAAATAGTTATCGAATAAGAGTAAAAAGGCATGGGTTGCGCCAAAGATGACCGCTAACCATGACGTCGTGGCGTGTAACAAAATGGAGAGTGTGCCCGGTGACCAATCTTTGACAATCTTGCTACTGAGGGCTAATCCCCACAGGGCCGATAACGTGCAGAGAATATAGGCGGTCAAACCCGTAGAACGGATTAATTGCCAGATTGGGAGTTCATTCGTATTGGCAAACGCGGCAAATGTATCGTTATAAATAACCCAGATAATTGCAAAACCAAGCGCGGCCAGACTAAAGATAATAGATAAACGATCTAGCCAATTTGTGGATGTCATTGTGTCCTCCGATTCTCGTTCATTCATTTGATTATTTGGGGTGAAAGTAATCTGCACCATTGAAGTGACTGTATGCGGCGGTGCAGATTACCTTCTAAGGGGGAAATTAAGGAATATGCTAGGTTAGGGGATGACTAATCATCATCATCATCGTCTTCGTGTTCGTATTCGTGCTCTTCATGCTCGTTTTCGTATTCATCGTCGTCGTCATCTTCATAATACGACCCTGCTTGTTGAACGGTCACGGCGGGGGTGGCCGCATCCATGAAGGGGATGTCGAAGGCGGCGAGTTCGCCACAGGCACCACTCAGGACACCAACATCATTGCTAACCCAGCCAGTGCTTCCATCGCCAGACTGAATAAGCAACCAACCGCTTTCAGGATTTACGCCACCGACTAAGAAATCGCCACCTCGGAAGGCATAACCGAGGACCGTATAACCAGTGCCCGGACCACTGCGCACATTGGCTGAACTGACATTGACTGTTAAGTTACATGCTGAACCTTGATTGGTTGCGCTCGTTTGTGTAATACCCGTGTTTGTGGCGGGTGTTTCACCGCGTGCGGCCATCACCATTTCAACGAAATTACTATCAACGGCGGGTGTCAGGGCCACATTGGCGACCGTGCCGACTTGTGCATTATTGTTCAGCATCGTCATTTGATATTCACCTTCATGGACGGTGAAACGTACGCCGTCAATCAATCCACCGGATAAGGTGGCCATTGCGGTCCCTTGGCGGCTGTTTACCAATTGCACGGTGACCGGTGCGCCGGGGAAGCTGGCGGTGATAGTTTGGGTTTCTTCAGCCGGAACTGACAGATTAACGACAGCCGACGGACTGGTGGCATTTAAGGGATAGTCAGCTTCTTGATTGCTCTGCAAACTCGTACTTGAGACAAATTGGACGGCGGGTAAGGTTACCATTTCCGCCAACGCTTGGATGCGGACATACCCTTCAGTTGCGGTGGGCATACGTTCAACTGTAATGGTGTGTGCGCCGGAATTGGGTGCAAACCGGAATTCTAGGCCAGCAATATTGGGATCGGTCGCTTCAAAAACGAGGTTACCCATGGCATCGGTAATGGAGACCGTCGCATCTGTGAGTTCGAGCATAACCACGCCGGTGCTGTCCGTGGCAGGATTGACAATAACGTCAATACCGGGAGTTGCGTCGGTGAGGGCGATTAGATCATTGGTACCGCCCCCCTGGGCAGAAACCGTTTGATTCGGATGGAGATGGATCACGCTCAAACTAGCGAGCATAATGATGATAAGGGCGAAACGCTTCATGAGTTAAACTCCTTGTAAAATAAATGATTGCATGTTCGATGAGGCCAAAACGCGGCTATCTTTGGTAATTACCAACCCTGCCGCGAGGGTTTCTTCCATTAACCAACTGAGTCCCCTGAGACTCCCATCAATGAGAACTGCTTTGGCATAAGCTTCGGCATAGATTGCATCGGGGTGAATGATCGTCACACTGACGACATCACTTTGCGCAGGCTTACCAGAACGGGGGTCAATCAGATGATGTTGATTTTCGCCCCAATGCCGATAGTCAATTCCACTAGTAACAATGGCACCTTCACTTAAATGGACGAGCGCCACTGGATTATTAGGATTGAATGGGTCATAAACTTGCACATCCCAATCGACCGGATAGTCTGGATGTTGACGGGCGACCATATCGCCACCTAAATCCACAAGACAACTTCCATAAACAGCCAATTTGTTGGCGATTTGACTGGCAATCCAACCTTTAGCACTACCGCCCAAGTCAATCGGGCCGGGAATATTGACGCGTTGAGTTTGCGTATCAAATTTGATCTTGCGCCAATCTGGAATAGTCACGCGGGGTGCTTGGTGTGTCTGCGCTGAAGCAGTATCCAGATTGTCAAAACTGCGGTCATACCCTGCCGCGATAAGAGCGGGTAAAACCAAGGGATTGTATAAGCCTTCGGAAATATCGCAGGCTTCCCATGCGAGGGCGATATTTTTCCAGAGAACCTCGCTCACGGCGACCCATTCATTCGGGCGTTCATTGAGTTTAGAAAGTTCGCTGGTAGGACGGAAACGCGAGAGCCGCGCTTCATAAGCTTCGATCCAATGCGGGACTTTGGCGAGAATCGCCTGCCAGCTTGGACCACTCTCAAGCCAAATATTAATCTGGCTACCTAGGGCGCGAAAAGAAGTCGTGTACTGAGTCATTAGCGGGATGACCGGGTGACTGGGCCAGAACGCACAACAACAGATTGCGCTGGGGCGGGCGGAGCAATTGACGGACTAGGTGGTTGGACAGCCGTCGTCGTATTGGATTGAACTGTGGTGCTGGTGGTCGTTGAGGCACTGGGTACGACGGCGCTGTTGCTACCCGAGTGCCGGATAATCACAATATTCGGCGCGGCATTGCCGGTAACAGTTTGTTGGGTTGTGGTGTTTTGGACTGCCGGAATTGAGTTGGTGAAAATATTGGTGTTGGGATTTTGGGGCAAGGGTTCGGCCACAAAATCGATTGGCTCAAATTGGGCAGGTGATTCTGCTTGAGAAAATGCTTTGGCATCCAAGGATGCGAGTGTTTGCGCACCAACGATGGTGGCTACAGTTGTGCCCGTAACGAGGGCGAGGCGTACCGCAAAGCGATTGGGGGCTGTCATACGGGCCATTTTTGGTCTCCTTTACATTGGTCAAGATGATGTTAGTGTAAAGGAGATTAAAACAGCCCATTTTAACAATAGCCTAATTGATTCTTAAATCCACCTTAAATACTTTAAGATGGCTCTACCACAGCTTTAAAGTGTGACGCAGAATCCCAAATTCACCCAAATGATAGGCATTATGATCCGCGACAATGTTAATTTCGCGCAAAATATTATGCCCCTCATACGCATGGGGAATTTGCGCATACAAATCGGTGTTAGGATCTTGGATGATATTTACCAAGGCCTGACGATCGGCATAAAATTGGTCAAGCGTTTTTTGCCAACCCGCCGCATCAGTCGTCGCGTCACGGGCAGGCCATAAACCATCGGGGAACTTGGGTTCTTTATAGTCGGGATTTTGGATATAGTCGAGAATATCCCATTGGCAAATGCGGATGTGTTCGAGCAAATGCCAAAAACTATATTCCAGCGTCGGGGGCTTGGTATTGATCTGATCAGCGGGGAAATCCTTCACCGCATCTTCAAACGTCATGTGGGCTTGCCGAAAAGTCAACATATTCACCAACTGTTGACGGACGACTGCATCATTACTCATATTTAGTCTCCTTTGAGTGCCCAAACTTGCTAGAGTTTGGAATATGATCGCGGGTGACACATGTATCACCCCTACAATAATTAGGTGCCATATATCATTAGTTTGGAGGGGCGAAGCATGCCTCGCCCGTAGACAATCACGTTTAGTTACGTCGCCACAATATCAGCAATCGCCTGCATTGTCTCCACGGAAAATAAGCCGAATTCGAGCGCCTTCGCATTATCCTGAACTTGTTTTTCATTCTTAAATCCCGGAATGGGAATGGTGCGTGAGCTACGCGACAAATTCCAGCACAAAGCCCCCTGTGCCATTGTGCGGCCACCACTGGTTAACAAATCTCGGAGCGCGTCAACGTGTTTGAGGCGCGTGGTAATCCGCTCCGAACTC
>JBNLCD010000184.1:0-9554 GCA_050303635.1 Anaerolineae bacterium | reverse complement strand
CATGGGAACCAGCGGAAGAATAATAATATACGGCAAGGTGCTGGCTTCAATTTTGTAACCTTCGAGCGGATAATACCAACGGAGCGCCAACCCTATATAATGGGTACCAATATAATAAACTCCCCAAAAATAAATCCAGGTGACCTTATCCAGAATAGTCGTGATAAAAATGAAATAAGCAATAATCGCCACATTGAGTGTCAGTAAGACTTCAGCGGAGGTGTTATTAACAAGTAATAGAAGGATCGCATAACCCGCTAAATACACCCGTTTAGCGAGGATATCATGATTGTTTTGCAGAAGTCGGGCACTTATGGCTGAATCGATAAGAATGATGATATAAACTATCGCTTGAATAATTAAACGTGGGGCGGGCTCTAATAAATAAGCAACAATGGTCCCTAGAAAAACAAACCCGATAATATATGAATGTCGCTTTAGTATGTAGCGAAATATATCCGCTTGATATGATGATTTTATTTCTTGCTGTTCATCCATATTCTAAAATTCCCTGATGTTTTGGATGTCTTCGATAAATAAGTATGATGTTATTTTAACAAGAACCTTACTAGGTCACCATAAATGAGATTTTTCCTCAATTATTTTAAGCAAAAAACACCCTCTCGCAAAGGAAAGGGTGTTTGATTGACTATATCGTTTTCATCGTGAAAGTGACTAGTTGCGGTTACCGCCACGACGATCACCACCACGATTGCCACCGCCGCCACGGCGATCACCGCCGCGTCCACGGTTGCCACCGCCACCACTGCGGCCACCCTTATCATTTTGCCGGGCTTCTTCGAGGCTCCAGCCTTCGATAACTGCTTGACGGCTCAGGCGAACTTTACCAGAGGAGTCTACATCGGTGACCATGACCATGATTTCGTCGCCAATGCTGAATTCATCGTGGATATGTTCGATCTTGTAATCAGCCAATTGACTGATATGAACCAAACCTTCGCTACCGGGCAAGATTTCAACAAACGTGCCGTAGTTTTCAACACGGGTAATCTTCCCAGCATAAATTTGACCGAGTTCAGGTTCTTCAACAATACCCTTGATGCGATCAATGGCACGTTGGGCACCAACACCGTCAACGCTGGAGATAAAGACCTTACCATCTTCCTTGATTTCAATCTTGGTATTGGTTGAGTCTTGGATACTGCGAATATTCTTCCCGCCGGGGCCAATAATGGCACCAATCTTTTCAGGGTCAATTTCGATAATGAGAATACGCGGAGCGTAATCACTCATATCTTCACGCGGTTCAGCCAATGCGCCAGCCATGACTTCCAAGATTTGCAAACGTGCATCCTTGGCTTGACGGAGGGCACGGGTCATCACGTCGCGTGGGACACCCTTAATCTTGATATCCATTTGCAAAGCATTAATACCATCGCGCGTACCGGCTACCTTAAAGTCCATATCACCGATATGATCTTCAAGACCTTGGATATCGGTCAAAACTGCGTATTGATCATCTTCTTTGATGAGACCCATCGCAATCCCGGCAACTGGCTTACGAATTGGAACACCCGCATCCATCAAGGCTAAGGTGCTACCACAGACAGAAGCCATACTGGTACTACCATTGGAGGACATGACTTCACTTACGACGCGAATGGTGTAGGGGAATTCTTCTTCATCCGGAATAACACTGAGTAACGCATTTTCACCCAAGGTACCGTGACCAATTTCACGGCGCTTCGGACCACGCATCATCCATGTTTCACCCGTTGAGTAGGGTGGGAAATTATAGTGGTGCATGTAGCGTTTGTTATCTTCAGGGTGGAGACCATCCAACATTTGGGAGTCAGCAGGTGTACCGAGCGTACAAATGCTGAGAACTTGCGTTTCGCCACGTTGGAATAAACCAGAGCCATGCACGCGCGGCAATAAGGCTACATCAGCACTCAAATCGCGCAGTTGTTCTAAATTACGGCCATCAGGACGAATACCTTCATTAGCAATGCGGCGACGAATTTCTTGACGGAGGGCACTATCAATGGTGCTCCGGATTTCTTGAGCCGCTTCAACAAGCGCATCTTCGTCTTCATCACTGGCAACTGCAAAATCGCTCAACACACGTTCGTGTAAATCATCAAGAGCTACGCGGCGATCGTCACGATCAATTTGGGTAGCCACAATATTAGTGATGTCATCACTAATACGGGCGAGAACGTCATTGGCAAAGCTATCATCGGTTTCTTCTTCGACGATTTCAAACTTTTCTTTACCAATGGCGGCACGCATTTCGTGTTGGAGCTTGATAATGTCTTGGATACTGCTATGAGCAAGTTCCAAGGCTTCAATCATGGTATCTTCGGGAACTTCCGTGGCATTACATTCAACCATGATGATGGCATCTTCAGAACCGGCAACGCGCAGGTCGAGAATACTATCTTCCATTTCTGGAATGGTTGGGTTTACGCGCAATTCGCCATCAATATAACCAATTCGGGCGGCACCGATGGGGCCAGCCCACGGAATATCACTGATATGAACGGCGGTACTGGAAGCGATAATGCTGAGCATATCGACATCATTGACTTGGTCATGAACCAAAGACATCAAGATTACTTGGATGTCGTGACGGAAAGTTTTCGGGAAAAGGGGACGTAACGGACGGTCACAGAGACGTGAGATCAAGATCGCACGGTCACTGGGACGACCTTCACGACGTAAGAAACCACCGGGGATACGGCCAGCGGCATAGAGACGTTCTTCGAAATCTACACTAAGGGGTAGAAAATCAACGCCATCACGGGGACGACTACTCATCGTTGCTGAACAGAAAACGACCGTGTCTCCCATTTGGACGGTAACTGCGCCACCAGCTTGTTGGGCGAGTTTACCGGTTTTGATGGTGATTTCTTTATCACCAACAAACGCACTAAAAACATGTTCTTGTGACATGAATATTTAATCCTCCTGGACTAAATTGAGCCAGTGAATTTTACCTGACTATTTGATTGAAAAAGCGTCCAGAGGTCAGGAACTGGAAGGTATAACAGAACTGCCAATAGTTCAGTTACACGTTCCAATACCTGCCGCCCCAGACGCATAAAAGAAACAAAGCGCACCTACCACAAAGCCTGTGTTGGGGTGCGCCACTCAACCATATGCAAACTAACGGCGAAGACTTAGCCGTTTGAGCATGTCCTGATATGAATCAGGGTCTTTACGGCTCAAATATTTGAGCAAACGGCGACGACGGCCTACCAACATTAACAAACCACGCCGACTGTGTTCATCATGTTTGTGTTCTTTAAGATGATCAGTCAGGTATTGAATGCGATTTGTTAACAGTGCAATTTGCACTTGCGGTGAACCCGTATCACCTTCGTGCAATCCGAATTCCTTCATGATTGCGGCTTTGTTTTCTTTGTTGAGCGCCATAGTTAAATGCCTAATCCTTCGATAAATTTGTATTGATTGCGTTATTCTGGCGAAGGCATAACGGATAAATTATAGCAAAGCCTGAAAATATTGGGTAGGGTGTTTGAATATGCGAATTTCCTCGTTATACTGGACACCGTGACTACCTTGAAGGAGTTGACATATCAATGGGATTATTGACGGGGAAAAATGCACTTGTCTTTGGGGTTGCTAACCATCGATCAATTGCTTGGGGGATTACGCAAGCGCTTCACCGTGAGGGCGCAACAATTGGCTTGAGTTATGGCTTACCGAACTTAGAACGACGAGTACGCCCATTGGCTGAAAGTCTTGATATTGAATTTGTTGAAGAATGCGATGTCACGCAAGACGATCATCTCGATCGCCTTTTTGCTTCTGTCCAAGATCATTTTGGCACCATAGATATTCTGGTGCATTCTATTGCATTTGCGGGGCGTGAAGCCTTAGATGGGCATTATGTGGACACTTCACGCGAGTCATTTATGATGGCCTTGAATGTTTCGGCGTATAGTTTGGTGGCTTTAACACAACGGGCCCAACCACTCATGTCTAATGGTGGGACGATTCTCGCGATGTCGTATTATGGCGGGGAAAAAGTTGTTCCGCATTACAATGTGATGGGTGTAGCCAAAGCCGCTTTAGAATCGAGTGTGCGCTATTTGGCGCATGATTTAGGGCCAAGTGGGATTCGCGTGAATGCCATTAGTGCCGGGCCAATCAAAACTTTATCGGCAGGCGGTGTGGCTGGTTTCCGTAAGATGGCTGGTTTTGCTGAAGATGTGACCCCGATTCGGCGCTTGGTGACCCAAGATGATGTAGGCGCGATGGCGGTGTGGCTGGCTTCGGATTATGGAGAAGCAGTGACGGGTCAAACCATTTATGTGGATGGTGGCTTAAGCATTATGGCCTTTCCCCTGCGCGAGGAAGATTTATAAAATAGCAAATAAAAAAGCCACGGCATGCCGTGGCTCTGCTTTAGAAATACACACATTAACTCAAAAATTTTGTGCGGAGTTCGTCCATTTCAGTTTTGACTGAAGCGCCGAGCTCTGTTTTTTCTTTTTCCGGCAGATAACTATATTGGATACCCGTCAAAACCGATTGTTCGAGCTGTTCTAGACTTAAACCACAATCTTGGACTGTGTTTAAATAATCATCGGTCAGCGTGGTGTTAAACATCGGGGGATCATCAGAACTAACGGTAAAGGGAATACCTGCGGCGGCTAATTCCTTAAGGGGATAGTCATCAAAAGAGTCGTAAACCCCTAAACACAAATTACTCTTCGGACAAACCTCAATCAAAATCTGATTAGCGGCCAAATATTGCACGAGTTCGGCGTCTTCAATAGCACGAATGCCGTGTTTTATCCGCTTGGCATCGAGCGTACGTATGGCTCCCCAAATACTCGCTGGACCAACCGTTTCACCCGCATGTGGATTGACCGGAATATTTTGCGCATGGACGATTTCAGCACAGTGTTCAAATAATTCAGGTGGAAATCCAACTTCGGGACCGCCAATGCCAAAAGCCACTACATCCCGTTCAATTGATTCGGGAGTAGCAATCCATTGTGCAACTTGTTCACAGTGATCAATAGGCATTTGACGGGCGACATCAGGCACCCAACGCATCACAATACCAAATTCATCATAAGCTTTTTGCTGACCAGCTCGAACGCCATCAAAGAGTTCAAGATAGCGTTCAAAGCTTTCTGCATGGACACCCGGTGTCCATGTGATTTCAGCGTAACGACAATTTTGTTGAGCCAGTGTTCTGCCAAGATCATAGGTGATAAGGGTAAAATCTTCAGGATCTTGGAGTGTACTGCAAATGACAATATAGATTTGAATAAAATGATCGAAATCTTTGAATTGGTACCAATTACGGAGGCCTTCAACCGTCTCATAAGGCAACTCTACCATATTCTTTTGCGCGAGTTGCAAGAGAATTTCTGGTCGAATAGAGCCTTCAAGATGAATATGCAATTCAACTTTGGGCATGGCACGAATATAGTCGGCAATTTTAGCTGACATCATTAAGCTTTTTCCTCGATTGTAACAATTTGCTGGGGTCGCAAATCAATGGGTAATGTGATCGTAAATGTTGTGCCTTGGTTTTCTTCACTTTCAACATCAATCTTGCCATCCATCCCAACCACGCTGTGATAGGTGTTCGAGAGACCAAGTCCCCAACCTTCAGTCGATGTTTGTTCGGCCCCAAGACGTTCAAAGGCTTCGAAGACTTTATGGATGCGATCTTGGGGAATACCCTGTCCTTCATCCTTGACTTGCAAAACCCATTTTTCATCATTAAGTTTCCACGTTTTAAGCCAGACATTTTTCTCAATGTCGCCACGTTGCTCAGGTCCGGGCGTATATTTAGCCGCATTACTAAGAAGATTTAGGACCAGCGAAGACACGCGGAAATCATCTAGGTAGACAGTATCAGTGAAGGAAAGTTCTTTGGCAAAATTGATTTTTTTAGAACGATACAAGTATTCCAGAGTCGTGAACTGACTTTCAACGACTTTTTCGATCTGAATTTCGGCCAGATTCAGCGAATGGCCGTGAATTTGGATGAAGTGAATTTGTTGCATATATTGTTCAATCATCGATTTAAGCAAATAGGCATTTTGGCTAGCGCGTTGCAGGTTGGAGCGCGATTTGTCGCCGAGTTCTTCCCCTTCGGGAATGCCAATGCCTGACAAGGTAAATTCAACATAATTTACGACGGCATTGAGCGGAGTGCGCAAATCGTGGGCGGCAGTTTCACCAAGGCTTTGAAGTTCGCGGTTAATGAAGCTGAGTTCCTGATTTGCCGCTTCAACTTCTTGACGCGATTTTTCCAAAATCTGAAGTGCTTGATCGAAGAAGAAGCGCACCAAAAACAGAGCCGTACCCGCTACTGAACGCGAGAAAAAGACTGTGGTCGCGGAGACAAACCATGGAATGGCGCTATAGCCATCGGATTGAACGGTTCGGCCAGCCGCTTCTTGGAGATAAGCCATGATAACGAAAAAGATGATACTGGTGGCGATAATTCCACCCAACCAGCGCGGGAAGAATACCATCGCTAAGGCTAAAACAATGAAGAAGGATTCGGAGCCAATATTTGACCAGTGTCCAGCTAAGGTCTGCACTACATTAATGGTTATAAACAGAACAATAACCAATATTTGCCCAGCCAATGTTGTTTTGCCTGTACGAGCCAACCAGCCGGGAATAAATAGGAAGAACAAAAGAATGGTTTCGGAGACAAGCCAATCAATGCTATTTACTTCATTGGGATCAATATAAATGGTTACTTCAAAAAATATAATTGAACCAATATAAACAATGAGGATAATGATGTAGGCCAACCAGAAAACCAGGGATTCTAATCTGGCCCGCAAATTGCCTTCCTCAAATTGATTTAATGTTCCTTTTAAAAATCTGTCTAGAGGACCATCAAGAGCATACATATTGTTGGACACGTCGTTTTCCTTCTTCAAATATCAATCGGTCTAGTTTTAGATTTCGATTTCATAGTTGGGTTGATTATAACATGCTGGAAAGGATAGCCATTCAGCGAATTAAACGTCTACTTCAGCAAGTGTATCAACAAATTTGGTTAAGCGCTGAATTTCATGAATAAATGCACAATAGAGCAATATCAATGTTATCAATGAAATTGGCAAAACTTCGGATAACAGCGGCGCATCTATCCCTAAAGCTACCGTAGTTAATGATGGTAGCGCATACATTACATAAACAAGCGTGGGCAAAATAAGAATACGACTTGTCTTATCGCCTATATTCCACAGGCCGTAAAATACCACAGGCGTCAAAATAAGTTCCTGCATCTCCGGAATCATAAACATTGCAGTAAGATAACCACCGACAAGAACTAAGTTGCCAAGTTCTTTTTGTTTACTAGCCTGAATCACACGGTGTGTTGCCCACAGAAAAGAGCCTAAGAAAATTATCTTGATGAGCCACACGATCTCACCGATCCAATTCTGTACACCAAAGACGCGGTGCAACGTATTGGCTAAACCATGTTCTAAACTTAATTCACCGGGTTTGGCATATTCATAATGCGTGGTGATGTCTATTAAGATATTGAAATATTCTTTGATATAGTCAAACCCTGCGGAAGGGCCTTTAATCAGAACAAAGATCGCCATCGTTGATAGATACGTTATAACGACACTCTGAAAATAACGTGATTTGAAAAATACCTTGATAGATGACCATAAATTAGTAGATGCAGGGTCAATCAGGACAAGCGCTAAGATGGCTGGAAACCCCCAGTGAGGCTTCATAAGCAGAATGAGACCTGTGATTATTCCCGCTGGGATATATTTCTCATCTTTGATCCAAAGCACAACAATTGCGCTTAGAAACATCAGCAGAATGGTAATATTGCCGAAATACCACAATGATTGTAAGTCTGTATTCCAGAGTGAGGTGAGAAAATATATGGCACTTGTGAACAACGTTGTTTGAATGTTTAGGGCTTTATACCAATAGACTGCAATCAAAACATATAAAGTGATATTGATAATGAGCCAAATAACCATCCATGTATCAAAGGGAAGCCAGTTTATAAAGATACCGACAAATAGCGCAAATGGTGGAGCATAACGATAATTTACTGCTGTCCCAATACTGTAATCAGGTTCAGTATATATTGGTTCATTATCTGCAAGATTATCGGACGCTGTATCAAAGACTTTCCAGTCAATATTTAGGTTGTCGTAGTCATCATCCATATAGCCTAAATTTATGGCGAATAGATAAATTATCCCTGCAATTGTGACTAGAATCCCAAGCACAAAAAATAACCCAAAAATAGCAGTCCATATACGTCCATATTGATTATCAAATTCGCGGATATGGGCTAGCATAAAAGCTCCTTCGCCCCAGCAAGGAAAATCACATTACGAAATTGTATTCTTTAACGGCATATTTTACGACTGTTGGAGTCTTATCTTAATGGAGTTTAGCAAAGTGACACACTCATTTTTCATGAATTTTGAGTGTATCACTTCACTTACATGTAAACTATTTTTGCTCGTGACGCTCACTAGCGGCTGTACCAAACACCAAAAAAGCGAGGGCAGGTGATTGAGCCAGTTTAAAGAGAATTCCCTCAGATCAGTACGTGGAATTTCCCTTGGATTTTGACTATATCCTATTTCTAGACTGTAACCACTTCAGCTAGGCCATATCAGTTCAACGGATGAATTTTGACATAATCTATGTCTAGCCACTCTTTTGTTTCAACATTACTCATTTTTAGATCAAATTGGCGAAGGCTAATTTGGGGGAAGTTATTGTCACACCAAATTACCAGTCCCATGCGTGTGGTCAAGGCCGTTTCATAGGACAAGACTTCATCATCATCGATGGCAATGTTAATCTTGTTGGGTAGCCATTCTATGGCATAAGTGTGCCATTGTGTTAGATCATAGGCGGAGTCTAAGCCGGTCTCTTTTAATCTTAGTTTAGGTGCAAAAGGGAGACCCAGAAAGGTCAAGATATCAAGCCAACGTCCATTAGAAACTGTTGCTCTAAAATTATGAGATTGATCTGAAAATTTCATGTAGGCACCATCAGCAATACGATACATTCCAATCCATTTTAGGGGACGCAAATTAGTGGCTTCGGATCCTAGGCCTAAAGGATTATTCCATAAGTAAAAACCCGCAGTTCCTGAGCCATTTTGACTTGAAAATCGGACTCTGAATTCAAGTCTAAGCGGCGGTTGCCAGGGAAAGTCAGCATGGGGTCGATAACTATAGTCATCCAGTTGAGCTAAAACCAACTGATCTTGCTGGCCACTATTCACCTTTAAACGCGCAAACATATCGCCTTCACAACCTTCTTCGTGAAGATGTTCAATTTCAGCGTCGCCGATACATAAATTCGCCCAAAATTTTTGGCGAGTTGTAAAATCATCTTCTAATATATCGGGGTGGGGAATTTTTAAAGATAGGTGGTCACCGATCACAAACCAAATCAAGAGTCCTATTCCCAAAGATAAGCCTAGCGCGCTCCCAATACAAAGTCCTGTAAACATAACAATATATCCCTAATATGTTATATGACATCAATATCAAATTGAGACTGTAAAAACAGAGTATTCAAAT
>JBNLCD010000183.1:0-9567 GCA_050303635.1 Anaerolineae bacterium | reverse complement strand
CTTCTCCGCGCCCAGAATACGATGCACGCGATTGAGGACATTCTGGGCGACCAATTACTGATTCAACGTGCACTGCGTAGAGTTCACGGACACGGCGAGGGACCTGCCCGCCATGCGCTGGCCGAAGCTCAGCACACGAATATTGGGGCTGTCGCCGATGCTGTCGATCCAAGCTGGCGCAAAGTGGAAGTCCGGATCGATGGGCGCGTAATGCTGACGCTCCATGCAGAGTGATGCCCCACTCAATATTTCCAAAGTTGGCCTCAACCGTTATGAAAGCGGGAGCGCCAGCAACATGAAAATGTAAACCTAAAATGGCGTGGTGAATAAGAAAATTTACCGCGCCATTTTTGTTTTTTGTCCTTGAATATTGCCACTCTTGCATGTATAAGAATCCCATCAGAATGGCTTATGGATTGCGTCGCACGCAAGACCAGCTATTGCCGTAGTTTTATGCGGTGGAGTTCATTTTTGTTTACCCAACTGCGTTTATAAGAGCCGCATATACAAAACGGTAATCTTATATGAATCCTACATCGGCTTGGTTAGATAATTATGTAGTCGTGACAATTTGTAACATTACGACACAAAACTTTTACCAATTCAACAGAAAGGGATTCTGATGAATATTTTAGTTTGGATTATCGTTGGTTTATTGGCGGGCTGGTTAGCTGGTGCCTTATTAGGTGGCCGCTACGGCTTAGTCGGTAGCATTGTGATGGGTATTATCGGCGCTTTCGTCGGTGGCTTTGCCCTCGATGCATTAAATGTTGCTATCGCTACCGGTAGTCCGTTCTTCAACGCTGTGATTACGGCGACCATTGGTGCGCTGATCGTGATTGTCGTGGGACGCGCTATCACCGAACCAAACGCACTTTAGTTCGTTAATCCCTTTCGAACAATTTTAGCATTACTGACTGTCTCAACTAAAACGACAGTCACTCGCGAATAAGCTCTGTTTAGCCCACGCTGACAGGGCTTGTTTTTTATATGGTCAAATCGAACACGGGGCAAAAAAACAGCACCCCCCAACCATACTTTAGTACCTACCCCACCATACCCCTCTCCAGACATACTATCTCCATCTTGGACATAGAAAAAACAGGAGAGTTTATCCGTGCAAAATATTCAAAAAATGGGCGGCTGGGGTTCCCTCGTCAATTCAGCGGCTTATCTCATCGGCATCATGATCGCCTTCACCATTGTGCAACCCGTTTTAGATGCCGAACCGCAAGAATATGTTGAGTTTCTAGTCGATAACCACACCGCCATGTATGTTTGGCATTTTATCCTCTACATCGTCGCGGGCGTATTTATGGTGCCGATGGTGTTAGGAGTTCATGATCGCCTCAAAAATGGCAATATGGCCCTCAATCAAATCACGACCGGATTTGGCCTCATTTGGGCCGGATTGGTGATTGCCAGCGGCTTGCTGATCCTGACCGACATGAATTTGATTATTGATCTCTATGACCGTGATCCGGTGCAAGCTGTGGCCACTTACGAAACCCTCGCTTCGGTTGAAGATGCCTTGGGCGGTGCCATTGAATTGCCCGGTGGCATGTGGGTTTTCTTGTTGAGTATGGTGGCCCTCGGGACAGGTGAATTCCCCAAAGCCTTAAATTATCTAGGCCTTGTCATTGGTTTGGCGGGCGTTTTGACCGTTATTCCTCAACTCTACGACTTGGGCGCAATTTTCGGTATTGGCTTTATTATCTGGTTTGCTTGGGCGGGGCTTGATCTGGTTCGCAACAGCCATTAATCCGTGGCAACTTGCCACGCTAACAGCGCTTACTTCCTCTTCTATGACGTTTCGTGCCGGGATATTTGAACTTTATCTCGGCACGAAAATTTATAGGGATATCGAGCCGATGGACAGCTTAATGTATTTTGATTAAATAAGGGTGATATAAAAAAACGGGCGACACATGTGTCGCCCCTACAAAGTTTCTCGCTGGACACAATTAATTTGTAGAGGTAAGGCATGCCTCACCCGTTGACTTTAACATCCCGTTTAATTATCAAACAGCATCAATCGGGGACGTAAGTTATAACATAATTATCCAACCCTAGGCTCAAAAGTTTATAAATAATTTCGCCCAAATTCATCAAAATTTCACATAAGACTGCTAGCCTATACACAGTCAAGCGCTGACTATGAGCACTCCATGAGAAGTACAACTTTCATGCGCTCAAGCACGTACAGTCTATAGAAATTATGCTACATTTGATCAGTTATCAATGGGAACTAGAAGGAATAGAAGGATAAGAACCTCGTATGTCTGGAAAAACCGTCCTAGCGACACAATACCTTACGAAATCATTCAAAAATGGGCCACTCCAAGTTGAGGTCCTGAAAAATATCAATCTCCAAATCCAACAAGGCGAACTGGTTGGGATTATTGGTCCATCCGGGAGTGGTAAATCCACTTTATTGGGGATTATTGGCGGCTTAGATGCGCCGACCAGCGGGAATGTCTTCATTGATGAATTGGATATTACGCACCTGAGCGAAAATCGCTTAACTGAAATCCGTAATGAAAAAATCGGCTTTGTGTTCCAATCCTTCAATTTGATTCCAAGCCTCACCGCGTTGCAAAACGTAGCCTTGCCGATTCGCTTTGCCAAGAACAAGAAATTTAACCCCACCCAACGGGCGAAGGAACTGCTCGAAATATTGGGCATGGGTGATCGTCTCAAACACCGTCCGAGTCAACTCTCCGGTGGTCAACAACAACGGGTCGCCATTGCACGCGCCTTGGCGAACGACCCCGCGATTCTCTTGGCTGACGAACCCACCGGGAATCTCGATACAGCCTCCGGTGAAGTCGTGATGAAAGCCTTTAAGGATATTCGTGAAAAATTGGGCACTACCGTGGTTGTGATTACGCATGACATGGCTGTGGCGTCTCAATTGGATCGTTTAATCAACCTTGTCGATGGTGAAATTGTTCCTGAAGAAGTGATGAAGGAACGGGTCTAATGCTGGAAAAACTGCAATTTTATATTCAACATTCACTCTCTGATCTGAGAGTCAATCCGCTCCGGACTGTGTTTGCAATCTTCTGTATTGCGACCGGTGTGGGCGTGGTTGTGGCGCTACAAAATCTCGGTGTCATGATTGATGATACCCTAACCAGCGATTTACAGAAGCAAAATCGCGGCGATATCGCCATTACCCTTAATGAACTGGCCTTCCAAGAATTTGACGCAGAAGAGCTTGAAAAAACCGAAGACGGTTATGCATTGACCAGCCGTTACGAAGGTGAATTAAACCCGCAAACCAAACAAGGGATGCGTGACGGCGGGATCACCTTCTATGAATTTGGGGGCAGTGGGGCCGGAGCCGGCTACATGACAGCCCTGTCCAAGGGATTAACCAATGAACTTGAAGAGTGGGCTCAAGAAAATGGTTATGGCGAATTTGAAAGCATCAGCAGTATCAACGGTGGTCTGAATTTTGCCGAGGTCTTTATTGGTCTGGCGCCGGGTTCTATTGTGACGAATCTGGAAGCGGAAGCCACGACCAGTCAACAAACAGCCGTCTATATCGACCCGCAACGCTATCCTTTTTATGACGAAATTGTCACACAAGATGGCAAGCTTCTCGAAGATGTGTTGACCAAACCCAATCAAGTGGTACTGAGTCAAAATACCGCTGGTAAGCTCGATGCCAAAGTTGGCGATGTGCTGGAACTGAACTTGCTGGAAGGTGATTTTGAGGTTGTCGGGATTGTCGATAATCACACGGAGATTCGCAACCCATTTAGCTCAGATATGTTCTTGGGAATCTTTGGTTACTACTATGTATCTGAGGCTGTTCTCGAAAATTACGATCTGTCGAATCCGGATGCGGCGGCCAATATCTATATCAAACTCGACGATCCTAGCCAAGCGCAAGCCATGGCCGATCAAATCGAAATCGACTATCCCTATTTAAGCACATCGACCCCCGACGATATTTTGGAAATCAACAAAGAAGTCGCGGGCAATATCGACGATATTCTCAAAGCCATTGGTTTGATGGCCCTACTCTTGGGCAGTATCGGCATTATCAATACCATGCAAGTGATTGTCAGCCGTCGGACACTCGAAATTGGCGTACTCAAAACCATCGGCATGAAGGGACGTCAAATTACGTCACTCTTCATCGTTGAAGCGGTTTTGCTGGGTCTTATTTCGAGCGCCATCGGAGTCCTCTTGGGGATTGTGGCCACCTTTGGCTTCCAATATTTTGGTGAAAACTTACTCAGCCAAGATCTGACCTTCAAAATTGCCTTCGAACCCCTGTTTAATGGGCTGATTATCGGGACTGTCATTACGGTTGTATTTGGTTTCTTGCCAACGTTGACGGCGTCCAAAGTTCGCCCCGCAATTGTTTTGCGTCCAAAGGATGCGGTTTTCCCGCGTTCAGGTATTCTGCCAATCATTTTCACGCTCATTTTGACAGTCTTGGTTTTGGCCTTAACCGTGATGAATGTCATGGAATTAAGCTTCTTGTGGAGCGCGGCCATTGTTGGCGCAGTGTTCTTAGGGGGCGTCATCTTATTCCCGATCCTGTGGCTACTGATCTGGCTCGTGGCGCGTTTGGTGCCGAAATTGGGCTTTGCTGAACTCGAAATTGCCAAGCAACAACTCCGCACCACCAAGAGCCGCAGTGCGGTGACATTGATGGCGCTGGTCATCGGCGTTTTCTCATTGAGTAGTATTGCGCTCTTTGCCGATGCTTTTATCTCCATCATTGATGATTTGGTGGTTGATTTTGCCAATGGCCGCCCCGTTTTGGTGCAGTCGCTCATTCCGGGCAATGAAGATCAAATTGAAACCGTATTACAAGACAATCGCGATGTGGAAAGTTACACGATTGTCACCGAATACAACACGCGCTTGGTGCAAATTGAGCACGCCAACGGTGAGATTGTTACAGTAGAAGAACTGAATGCAATCGCCGATATTAACTACGATGCCGTACCGGATGCCCAACAAGCTGAATGGGGCGATGCGCACTATTTGGTCAGTTCCTTCGATTCGCTAACGGCCTTTGATTACGACGCCATTGAATACAATGAGAAAGATATTTCCCAAGGACGTGGCCTGAATCAAAATGATGTAGCGAATCCGGGGATTGTGTTGCCAGAACCCTATTGGCTGGAAAATTCGACGTTGGCGATAGGTGATCGCGTGACGGTTGCGCTGGGTCAATCAGCTACCGCTCAACAAATAACCTTCACGGTGGTTGGTTTTCTGAATCAAAGCGACGGTGTGAACATCTCATCCGATGCGGACAATTATATTCTGAAGGGTGTTATACCGCCGGAAACCAATCCGCAAGCTGTTCGCTTTAATGTCTCAATTCCGGAAGACCAAGTGGGTCGCTTGCAACGCCAAATGCAAACCGCCGGTATTCAAAATACGTTTGTATTCGACTTGCGCATTGTCTCAACGGTGGTTAATGTCATCGTTAACAAGTTTGCCAGCTTCCCCTATCTATTTGGCTTTGTCGGGATTGCGGTTGGGGCGGTGGTGATTGCCAACTCAGTTGCGCTGTCGACCCTTGAACGCCGCAAAGACATTGCTGTGCTCAAAGCCATTGGTTTGAAGCGCCAAGGTGTCCTGCTGATGATTTTGTCTGAAAATGCCTTGCTGGGCTTGGTAGGGGCTATCTTCGGCGTGGGCTTTGGTATTCTGGCCATCAGCATCTATGACTATTTCGACGATGAAATTGAAATTGTCATCAATTGGTGGATTGCAGGCGGTATTGCGTGGTTAAGCCTGATGATTTCTGTCGGGGCGGCATTTGCGGCCTCGTGGGGAACCTCCGGCGAAAAACCGCTCAACGTTCTGCGCTACGAATAAACGCCTAGCGCGAAATTCATATAAACTCAAAATAAAGCGTGGTGGCAATGGTCACCACGTTTTTTTATTCGTCTATTCAATATGGCTGTTTAGCTATCGCCAAAATGAGCGTTGTCAAGGCTACGGCATGCCGTAGCTTCATTTATTTCCCGATTTAGATTACACCAACCATCAATCCATAGTTAAAAAACAGCGTCCTATAAATGAACTGCGACCCTCGCCTTCAGGAGTTTTAAACCCATTCATAGGGTGGTGATTTTTAGCCCCGAATTTATTCGAGTGCGCTTGATGGGCTAGCATCATTGCGGGTTGTGGTCCTAATAATCCGCCCCTAAAAAACCAATTCAACGAAAAACGGGACACCCTCAATGGAAGATGTCCCGTTTCTATTCGTTTCATTTAGTTGCTACGAGGCTTGCGCTTAAATTTACTTCGCCATATCGCGGACGGAGAAGTAAACCGTGCGCGGGTCGCCGGCTGGATTGCGGAAGCTCCAGAAACAAGAGGTTCCACGTCCACCTTCGGCTTCACAGAAGTTGAAGTTCCACGCAAACATCGGGCCTATATAACCGAGTTGCTTGCCGATTTGGAAAGCCTCAACGGTGTAGTCGGCTTGTTCTTGCATACCGATAAAGCTGACAAAACGTAAGCCTTCGTCAGGCGTATTGCCGGAACCTTCATCCGCACCCCAACCAAATTGGGTGGCCCAGATGAACTTACCGGAATCGTTATATTCATTCATGATCGCGCGGTAGTCACGCAAGTTATCTAAGAAGAAGAAAGTCGGATGATCGTTCCAGCCGGTGATATCTGGATTATTGCCGCAACAGGTTTCATCCGGAGCATTGGCCGCGCCCAGCGGATGGGTACCAATCGCATCCGTATAATCCGCCACACCCGCTTGATACATTTGACGCAAGAACGTGCGGTCATCAATCGCATTGACACCGTCGTTCAAACCCGTCGGGGCCAAAACCTGCGGAAATAACCAAGGTATCGGGGTCAACCGCTTTAATCGTGGCATAACCAACCCGTAAGAGTTCGGCATAACTCGCGCCACTCAATGACTTGCCGCGCCAATTGCTGGCTACATTCGGTTCATTCCAAATTTCGTAAGCTTCAACCAAACCAGCATAACGGCGAGCGATCAAGTCGACAAATGCGACAAAGTCGGCGTTATCAAGGGCGGGGCCCACATCAGATTGATCAGTCCGTGCCCAAGACGGCGCATTGACAATGGTCAACATCAAGTTGAGGTCGTTGCCTTCGGCCAATTGTACGATTTGATCGAGAGACCCAATCATCAACGGATCAGCACTATTTTCGGGCGTCGGTTGCATGAGCGCCCAATCAACTTCTTGCTTAATCCACTTCATACCCAATTCTTTAACTTGATTCAACATGGCTTGCTTGTCTTCAACGAGGAGGAGGTCAACTTCAATCCCATAGTCGAAGGCCACAGCCGAAGCCGGCATGGATACGGGTACAATTTCAGTGGGCGTGGGTGTTTCGGTTTCAACAACTTCATCACCACCGGTTTCGTCGCCGGTACCTGTTTCATCCCCGGTTTCGTTGGGTACAGGTGTTTCCGTGGCTTCAACTTCAGTGGTATCGGTTACTTCTTCAGTCGCGGCCACTTGCGGAGTGGCTGTTTCTTCAACCGTTTCATCAGTTTCAGATCCAGTATCGCCTTCATCGGTGGTTTCGGATGACAACGCATCTGGATTTTGCGCATCGGCTGGAATACGGAGTGGGGTGCCAACATGAATCACATTCGGATTACTCAGACCATTTTCTTCGACAATGGCGCGAACCGTTGTCCCAAACTCAGAGGCAATGCGATAGAGATTATCACCTTGTTGTACAACATAGATGATTGGTTCTTCGTCCGTGGTCTCTTCATCGCCACCCGCTTCTTCAGTGGGTTCGGCCGTCGGTTCAGCGGTAGCTTCTTCAGTTTCAACAGGCTCAGCCGTCGGCACATCCGTTGCTTCTTCATCGCCCGGTTCCGTGCTGTCGGGGTCGACATTACCCGCATCAACACCCGGGAGTTCCTCGATTGGAATAATGAGTTCTTGGCCAACAACAATTAAATTGGGGTTGGTAATATTATTTTCGAGGGCAATCGCTTGAACAGAAGTACCATATTGTAAGGATATGCGGAAGAGATTTTCACCCGGTTGCACTGTATGACGAATTTTGCCATCGTCGCCATCTTGTGCCCAAGCCAGCGTTGGGCTCAGCACAAAGAGTCCCACTAATATCAAAGCGACGACCACCATCAATCTTTTTTGCATTTGAAAGACCTCCTAAGAATGGGAGCCAATAATTTTCTCAGTAACGTGTTCTGTCTATGAATAATAGACCAGATTCATGATTGTTGCCATTATCTGACCAAAACTTATTGAAATTGAGTCGATCCCAATTTTAGGAGGTCTTTCAAATTAGCAGACTCACTGACAATACCTTGCATAGCCTTGTTCAAAGGTATCCACGAAATATGATGGGAAAATCTGCGGCGATAACACATCTCTATTAAGTGGGCTTTTGCGCCTTATTCATGCTAAAAATGGGTTGTAATGAAATTTGCTCTTTTGTCTCCGGCGCTTAACGCTACAATGGAGCGGTCGACAATATACCAATTTAAATCAAAAGGTTATTTGATAGATTATGGCCGAATTGCAAGAAGCTCCGCCCCCCATGCTACGCTTCGTCCCAGTTGATAAGATTTTGCCGCACGAAGAAGCGGATCAACAACGCTATACGTCGCTGATGAAACGGATTGAAGCCTCCGGTGTTTGGTTGCATCCACCGCTGGTTGTCCCTTTAGTTGATTCAGATGATTATTATGTACTCTTAGATGGTTCGAACCGCTGTTTTTCCGTTGGTGCACTGGGCTACCCCCATATTTTGGTTCAAGTCACCAGCTATGAAGGCGGTTTTGTTGAACTCGATAAATGGAATCATGTGATTTCCGATTTGCCCGTTGCCACTTTTTTGCCAGAGGTTCACGCGATTGAGAATCTTTCTGTCCATGAAACGGATTTGTTAAGCGCGCAAGCGAATCTGGCCCAACGCAATATTTTGGCATATATGATTGATTTTGCGACGAATCAAGTCTATGCCTTGCAAATGGCTGATCATAGTTTGCATATCCGGAATTCTGCTCTGCGGGATTTGGTCGCCACCTATAAACACAAAGGCAAGCTGGACCGCATCAATATGGATAGTGCTGAGCAGGCGCTCAAGTTATACCCCCAAGCTTCGGCGCTCTTGGTTTTTCCGAATTATGAACCGGCGGAAATCATGGTTTCGGCGCGCGATAAAGAACCGTTGCCGCCGGGTATTTCACGCCATATTATTCATGGCCGCGCGTTACGTCTCAATTACCCGTTGTCCGGTTTGCAGGATACCCAGAAAAGCCTCAAGCAGAAAAATGATGAACTTGCCGATTGGGTTGTGGAAAAAATGGCTCAGCGCGAAGTCCGCTATTATGCCGAATCGGTTTACATGTTTGACGAGTAGGCTGTAAAATAAGGGCCTGAAGATCCCTATTTAGAAAATAACGGGACATAAAAACGGGCGACCCATGGGTCGCCCCTACAACGGATGATCTCTGAACACAATTAATTTGTAGATACTGTCTTGAATGTCAAGAACGAGTAGCGAGAAAATTCGGATCAAAGGGCTGTTGAGACTTGAGAATACCAT
>JBNLCD010000182.1:0-9617 GCA_050303635.1 Anaerolineae bacterium | reverse complement strand
GCAACGCGAATGAGGAATTGCTCAACCTGTTCATCATCCAAGCTAACCGTGTAGTAGGCGGTACCGTCCCCGTTTTCAATGCGGTCAATACGGAGCATATTTTCAATATCACTAGAAATTGCAGTCCATGGCCCTGCGGCAATGCCTGTTTCGGGAGCGACAAAAAAGGTGACGCCGCGTTCATCGAGAGCGATGTTAATTTGCTCAGCAACTTGACTGGTATCCCAAATTTCAGGCGCACTTTCATTCACCACAAAATTAAATTCGCTCCGCGTACTGTGCGTCACAATTTCGGTTTCGAGTAACCCCAAAGTCTCGTTCACATCGACGGCGCGCCCAACCTGACTTTCTGTTGTAACAGCATGGCCATCTTGAATAGTAACGGTTGCATCAAGCGTAGGGCGATTAACATAATCGCTCGCGACCCGACCCAAAACTTGTTCAGACACCGTGCGATTATAGACGATGACCGGAGTAATAGTAGTACCGCCACTCCATGTGCGGAACTGGGTCCACATATTGCCGACAAACCCTTTATCACGCCCAACGCCATACGCATCATTAATCGTGGCATCAATATCAAAACTGACACCAAGTTCTTGCGCAGAAAATTCCCATGTTTCATCTTCATAATGAAAAACAAAGGTGGCATCTTCGCCATAAGTATATTTTTCAGCGAGAGCGGCCCGCGCTTCCTGACGGCTCATGCCGGATAAATTCACACCATAAACACTGGATACACCGGGATAAATCTTATCCTGATACATCACTTGATAGCCGGCAAAGCCAGCGACCATCATGAAAAAGAAAAGAACAACCCCTGCCCCAAACAACATGGGTAAACGCAAAACCCAAGGATTGGGAGGGCTTTCTTCCAGTGGATCCTAAATCATACCGCGTTGGTTGGGATACTGTACATTCGTCGACATAAATATTCTCGTCCCAATAAATTTCTACATTGTTGAATTAAAACTTTGATCTCTTGGCAAAGAAGAATGAGCTACAGACTCCATTATACTTTAACTTGATGCGGGAGCATCTGCCACCCTTACCTCTGATTTCTTAGCTATTCTTTAGAATGGCGGATCAAACCCCATAAATTTGGGAGATGTGACATGCATCAAATACTTCTAAAATTGGATTATGGTGTTTAGGGAAGGGAAAACTTACATGTCGGATGGCACCTATGTTGTTAGTTTTATGGCGCTTGTCGTCGGTCTCCAATTATGGCGAAGCTTGCGTATTCTCTCCACCCAAACCGTGCATCGCTTTCAATCTTATGATGATGTTACCCAACCATTTTCAGCACGTTATCGTGAAGGATTGGAACGCTTGACGAGCGGACGTTATGTGGGTCGTTATGAGGGAGCCTCCACAGGCAAATATGCAACACGCTTGGGCCGCAAACTTTTCATCTTAGCCGTTATTAGCTTTATAGGCTGGCTGATGATGTTTTCCGATAACAGATGGCATCTTAGAGAAGATGGGATGGTGAGTATTATTGGGTTTGGATTATGTTGGGGCAGTTTTATTGCATCGGCATTCGTTGATTATTGTGACCAACGCAATTTTAAACTGCGACGATTACGTTAATTTAATGATTCTAGAAAGTAGATTGGCATGGCGGTGATGAGTCTCTTTTTAGTTTTAATCGCGATTCTTATTGGACTTAATTTGTGGTATGGCTGGCGACTTGTCAGAACTCAAACCATCCATCGCACCGCCATGCAAGGACGTGGCTATATTAAGTCTATTGAATATCGAGGTGCTGATCGAGGCAAATATGTTAAACGGTATGGACAGGGACATATTGCTATAACAATGCTCAGCATTATTGGCTGGGTTCTGTTGCTCATTGATGGTCTTGGGGACAATAATCCCCAATTGGGTACACTGGGTGCTATCGGCATTGTTTGGATGATAGGTACTGTGATTATGCTGATAGTTTACAGTGACCTGATGGGCAGAAAATTAAGAATGCAACGGTTGCGCTGAGTGTTCATTCGGCAACAAAAAAGACACGTTCAAATGAGCGTGTCTTTGTGCTGAGGGACCTGGACTCGAACCAGGACTAGCGGCTCCAAAGGCCGTCGTTCTGCCGATTAAACTATCCCTCAAGATGTTATTCATTTTAGCATAAATTCAGACGTAGACAAGACCTGAATTCAAGAAATTTCATAAAAAGAGAAACACGCTTATTCAAGCGCATTTCCCCTTTCGATTAGATTTTCTGCTCTAAAATAAATTTAGGATTCAGAAGTTTCTTCAGTGTTAGCGACACTGTCATCAACCGCCACAGCCACGAAATTAATTTGTAATTGCACTTCGTCGGTGACATTGGCCACACTTGGTACACTGGGAATAGTCAGTTCATAATCACTGCGCAATACTTGAGTAGTGGCGGTACCCGTCATCGTATTTTCATCAACCAAAGTAACTGTGGCGTCAAAGGTGATGGTTTGAACAATATCACGGACACGGAATTCACCCACAATTTGGAAGTTCACCGATTCACCAACTTGTGGATCAGCGGGGAAATTCACAATTTCAGTTGGGGTAAAATCGGCAAATTCATAATTTTCCTCGTCACGACTGGATTGCAAAATTTGCCCACGAATTTGATTATTGCGCATTGAGCTATCTGTCTCGAGGGTGCGCACATTAACGCGAACCATGCTCAAGGTTGATTGGCTAGGATTATTGAAATCAACCAAAATATCGCCGGCGACTTCGTTAGTAACCCCGACAACTGTGGTCCGTACCCCACGCAAATCTTCTTGGAGGGTGAAGGATACTTCAGATTGTTCTTTATCAATGCGGTAAACGACTTGATTACCCGACTCATCGGCAACTAGCGTTGGTACCGCAACTTCTTCGCTGGGGTCATCGTTACTACCGATAATTTGAAAATAGGCTAGATAGCCTCCTACAGCTACGACAGCGACAAGCGCAATACCTATCACAAGTTTCTTCATGTTAAATCTGTCTCCGTTTTCAACATATACTTCTAAAAAGATATTGTCCTGCATTTTATACAAAAATTTTTCAAATAATGTTAACTGTATGTTAAATGTGGCAATTTTCACTAAATCCTCATAATTGAGGCCATACGCCTCAATATTTGCGTTTGGGCTAGATAAATATTGAATGAGACTTGGTAACCTCAGCCAACCGGAAAGCTTTAAAATCCGTACTTTATAGAGAACTAGATTATTTTCTAAGGAGTTATAATGAAGCGTATTCTGCCTCTCATTTTATTAATCAGTCTCGTACTAGGTGGGAGTTTCGTTCGTGCCCAAGGACCTAGCGGCGAAGCGGGATCAGCCGGTCTGGATGACGAATATTTTCCGGGACTGGGTAATGGTGGTTATGATGTTCAACACTACACTATCGTGCTCAGCGTCGATATGGAAAGTGGTGAAATTTCAGCCCAAACCACTATTGAAGCAACTGCCACCCAAGATCTCAGTGCCTTTAATTTGGATTTTAGTGGTTTAGAAATTCAAGAAATTTTACTAGACGGCGAAACTATTGAATTTAGCCGTGAAAACCGCGAGTTAACCCTTATACCAAATGAAGTTCTAGCCGCCAACACAGAATTCGAAATCGCAGTGACCTATAGTGGCCGCCCGAATAGTCTTAGCGCGACAGGTGTACCCATTGCGATCGGCTGGAATAAATATCCCAAGGGCATTTATGTAGCCAGTGAACCATCCGGCGCGCAAACTTGGTATCCCGTGAACGATCACCCTCTCGATAAGGCCACCTATACTTTTGAAGTAACTGTGCCCCAACCCTATGTGGTTGCGGCCAATGGTTTACTCGTTGATACGATTGAAGATGGTGATTTGGTAACTTATATTTGGCAAGCGAATGATCCGCTAGCGAGTTATTTGGCGACGGTGAATATTGCTGAATATGTGGTACTGGAAGAAGACGGTCCTAACGGATTACCCATTCGCAATTATTTCCCCGCAGATGTAGCGAATGAAGCCCAAGAAGTCTTTGGTGATACAGCGGAAATGATTACGTTATTCAATGAACGCTTTGGCCCCTATCCGTTTGAAGCATATGGAGTGGTGATTGCTGATCGGAATCTTGGTTTTGCCTTAGAAACGCAAACGATCTCCCTTTTTGGACGCAATATTTTAGATAGTGGGTTTGCTGAATTCATCATTGCGCATGAGTTGGGCCATCAATGGTTCGGCGATAGTGTGAGCCCTGCGCGGTGGCAAGATATCTGGCTCAATGAAGGCTTTGCCAGTTATGCGACGGTACTTTGGGCTGAATACGCATATGGCACCGATTATCGCGATATGATGATCGGGGAATTCTATGACCAAATGAAGGTCTCCACTTTTCCACCTGTGGCTGACCCATCACCAAACGCATTATTTAACACCGCTGTTTATCGTCGTGGGGCGTTGACACTCCATGCTTTGCGTTTGACCGTGGGTGATGAAGTCTTCTTTGAAATCTTACAGACCTATTTTGCCCGCTATCAAAATAGCAATGCGACCACCGAGGATTTCTTAGCGGTGGCGGCTGGGGTCAGCGGCCAAGATTTAGATGATTTATTTACAGCATGGCTATATGAAACGGAATTACCAGCCTTGCCCGGGGCGGAATAGATTTTCCAGTAAGCGATCCTGAATAAAAGATTTGCCTCTTGATTGATAAATCCCAACCAAGAGGCGATTTTTATTTACCAACGATATTGATGGGGACGAAAATCGCGTGAACCATCTACAAGATAATAGGGAGCGATGACGCGTCCCGGAATGGTCAGGGTCACAGCGTCAAGGCGCGCAAGATCTTCTTCAGTTAGCGTAATTTCAACGGCAGGGAGTTGTTCTTCTAACTGTTGGAGAGTACGTGCGCCCAGCACAGTACTATGCACAGCGGGATGCACCAAACCCCAAGCTAAGGAAACTTGCACAGGCAGACAATCTTTTTCTACGGCAATTTCCTTAACCACATCCATCACATCAAAAGCTTCGGGTTTGAAATGATTTTGGCTCCATTCACTTGTCGGATCATCACCTAAACGAGTATCCCCAAGTGCTGGGTCATTCCGATCATATTTACCCGTCAAAAAACCACCTGCCAATGGCGACCATAAGGTCACACCAATGCCGTAAGTTTCAGCCATCGGCAATAATTCACGCTCAACACGACGATCCAATAAATGATAGGGGGTTTGCTCAACCACAAAGCGATTGAGCCCATATTCTTTCGATACCCAGAGCGATTCCAAAATTTGCCACGCGGCAAAACTACTTGTACCGATATAACGGACTTTGCCGGAACGAATGAGATCATCAAGGGCACGCAGTGTTTCATCAATAGGGGTAGTAGGACTAGGGCGATGGATATAGTAAATATCAATATAATCCGTATTTAGGCGTTGCAGGGATGCTTCGCATTGTTCAATAATATGGCGGCGATGATTGCCCCTAGCATTGGGGTCTGAATCATCCATGTTGACATGCACCTTGGTAGCAAGAATTGTGCGATTCCGTTTCCCATTTGCCGCAAAGCCCTCACCAATAATTGTTTCACTGACACCCCTGACATAAGCATTCGCTGTGTCAATAAAATTTATACCCGCGTCGAGAGCTCGATCCATAATTTTTAGCGCTTCAGCTTTCTCAGTACGCCTGCCAAATAACATGGACCCTAAACATAATTCGCTTACTTGGATACCAGTCCGACCTAATTGCCGATACTTCATCGTAAATTACCTCCTCAAAACAATACACAGACTCAGCTTACAACTTAGAGTTGACTCTAAGTCAAGGATTTGAGGAATTTAGGCAGGATTAGAATCAAGGGGAAGCGTTAGGACACCCCGTGTGCCGCTGTTATCGGATAGTGTTTCGAGGGTGAGATAGCCACCCACCACCGCTAAGAGCGTGCTATGTAAAGCCAAACCGCCACCGCTCCCTTGCGTTTTAGGTTGTGGGGCATGATGATCGAGACCAACTCCATCATCTTCAACCGTGATTTGTAATTTATCGGCAATCGTTACACAGATTTTGGCATGCAAAGCGTGATTTACATCGGTTCCACGACCATGTAACGCCGCGTTACGGAGCAATTCACGAATCGCGCCAAAAATAATGGTTTGCGGAAGGTCATCAAGATCAGGCACTTGATCGGGCAATTCCCATGTTAGTTTGGTGAAGTGATGACCCAATTCTTGGCTAAGATCTGTTTTAAGCGTTTCCAGCCAATTGCCATTTGGCGTGAAATTAGGCTTGGGATGCGGTTGGTGAATGAGATTCGAAATTTGACCATGCACATCCGTCATGGTGTCGATAATTTCACGGGTTTCGGTCGAGTCAGCTTCAAGCGTGCTGAGTTGGAGAACAGCGGTGTGCAGGGTTGGCAAAATTTCGTCATGCAAAACGCGGCGGGTTTGCATATCAAGTGCGCGGGTGGTTTGTTGGCGCTGGCGCTGAAGTTGCATCAAACGCCGCACCATCTCCTCACTGGCCAGCATATCGATAATGCGCTCAGCACTGGACTGGGCAACTTGAATTTCTTCTTCAGTATATAGACCGCCATTTTGTTTATTCGCAATGAGCAACGCGCCAATAATGCCCCGTTCTGACCAAAGTGGAATTGTCCAATTGAAGGGCGTCGTTTCTGGCAAATGGAGCATAGTTTCGGACGTCTTAGCCAGCACTTGGGGTGACAAATTGAGATTGATGACATTTTCATCGGCGGGATAAGTCAAGCTTTGGGTAAGAGGGGCCACCATACCTAGCGGGACCAGTTGAGCACGGGGCGTTTCTAGAATCTCCGCGCAAATGGTATGGAAAATTTCAGCACTGCGTGTTCGCACATCTGTTGAATGGGAGAGCAAACCTTGCAGGAAATTTTCACTACTAACGAAGGGGCGTAATTGAGAAATGAGTGCCTCACGATACGCAAAGGATTGCCAGCCTAAAACTGCAAAGAAAAACATCACCAAAATGCTAATCATCAGTACACTATAGATATAAAATTCTTGGCGGAGAAAATGCCAGCTTATAGTAGCCGAAAGCAAAAACGCTAAAATCACTGTATTGCGCCAATAACGGGCAAAGCCTCGGCGCGGCAAAGTTTTCCCTGTGAAGACTTCATACGAGACAATCGCTTTACCCACAAATATAACAGCCAGCGAAATCATACCGCTCAAAATAACATCGGAGAGGACCACGCTCCAAATAATATAGTAGGTCGAATCGAAAAGACGGCCCGTTTCGGAAGAACTATCGTAGTCATAACTGCCAAAACCGGGCGTAGCGAGATAAACTACCCACATTAAAAAGACCATCGCCAAAAGTGAGACAATCAAAAGCAGGGTAGCCGATCCCATCAACCACGGACGCGCCCGTTGACGGGCTAAATTACCCATGAGCCGTTGTGATAATTCTGGGCGGAGTAGAGCATCAATCGCCATCATCCATGCGGTGAAAGCCAACGCTGGATATAGCAAAAAAAGTAAGGGTACACCGCCCGAAAGCAGGGTGTGAGTCAAATCTAGCTTGGCAAGGCGTGTATACGTGGGTAATCCCTCGAAAAATATCATCAGAACAACAATAATCAAGGTGAGAAGGCGAATGAAGGCATAGACATATTGATGGCGGCGGCGCAAACGGTTATCCACAACCTCATCCCAATAGCCCGTATACCAGAGCACGATGGAATAGCCTAAAAATGGGGCAAAAATAACGGGCATCCAGCCAATCGTCCACCAGAGATTAAGTTGTTGGGTGCCAAAATAGGTCAATTCATACGCAAGGATAATCGTGTGACTAATGAAGAAAACTGCGCCAATCAATGCTGAAAAACTAATGAGATAGATACCACGATTCCGTCGTTCAGCATTGAGAAAGACCGTTAGGCTTAACCAAATCAACATAAGCGCATTAAAGACCGACAGGCTAATCATTAGCCAGACGACAAATAGAAAAATACGCGCCCATGTGATCATGTAAAACTCCTCATGACAAAACAGACGGAAAGAAGAATCTCCCCGCCTGTCTATTGTAGTTTATTTTAAAAGATTTGTTCCCTATCCTGCGGAAAAAGGAACACTAGAAAGCCAGATTGCTACGAAATTACGCCGAGGTTCTTCCCAACTTTTTCAAAGACATCCAGCGCTTCTTCGATATCGTTCAAATCGTGAGCGGCGGTGTTCATGACACGAATCCGGGCCGCACCTTGGGCAACTGTTGGATAGCCAATGGCCATCGCGAAAACGCCATTTTCAAAGAGTTTTTTGCTAAATTCTTGGGCAAGTTTGGCTTCGCCAAGCATTACCGGAACAATGGGGGTTTCAGAATGTCCGGTATCGAAGCCGAGTTGGTTCATGCCCTTCTTGAAGACATCCGCGTTATGCCAGAGACGCTCAACCAGTTCAGTTGATTCTTCGAGTAAATCCACTGCTTCGAGACAAGCGGCGGTATCAGGTACAGTCATGGCGCTGGAGAACAAGAAGGGACGTCCGCGTTGTCGTAGCCAGTCGATAATCACTTGCTTACCTGCAACAATCCCGCCCATTACGCCAAAGGCTTTACTCATTGTGCCAACTTCAATATCAACTTTGCCATGTAAACCGAAATGATCAACAATGCCACGTCCACCGCGACCAAGCACCCCTTCACCATGCGCATCATCGACCATCAGAAGCACATCAAATTCCTTGGTGACTTCATAGAGGGCGGGCAGAGGTGCGACATCGCCATCCATACTGAACACGCCATCGGTTACGGCGAGGAAACGGTTATATTCGCCACTGGCTTGGGCTTCTTTGATTTTTTCGCGCAAATCTTCAGCACTATTGTGTTCATAAGCAATAATCTTGGCACGGCTCAAACGACAGCCATCAATGATACTGGCGTGATTGAGACGGTCGGAGAAAATGGCATCACCTTTACCAACCAAAGCCGGAATCGTGGCTAAATTAGCTGTGAAACCACTTTGGAGGGTGATAGCCGCTTCGACGCCTTTAAATTTGGCGAGACGATCTTCTAATTGATTATGCAAAGACATGGTGCCCGCAATGGTACGCACTGCACCGGGGCCAATGCCATATTCATCAATTGCTTTTTTAGCGGCGGTAACTAAACGGGGGTGATTGGCTAAACCAAGATAGTTATTGGCGCAGAAGTTGATCACAGGTTTACCATCAACCACAATGCGGCCATCCATCGCACTCTCAATCGTGCGAATATTATTGAATAATCCCTGATCTTTAAGTTCTTGAATTTGGTCAGCTAAATATTGGGTTTTGTCGGTCAAGTTTGAGCTCCTTGCCAAAATAAAATTGACTCCAAAATGAGGATATGGCGATTTTAACATATTTAACCAAGAGGGCTATTGATATTTGCCCTTCTATTTTAAGTAAATTTGCCAGAATTTAGGATATTCCAGAACGCATGTTGTTGTTTCTCTTCAAAATCTTCCAATTTATACCTAGTGATTAACTATTTAAAGAAAAAATAATATGAAATTTGTGATTTTTTCGGGTTTGACTCATAATTCAAACAAATAATAAATACTGGAGAAATCATTATGTCTGATATTCCCATTCTTGAAACTGAGAGTGTCCTTGTTCAATATGA
>JBNLCD010000181.1:0-9687 GCA_050303635.1 Anaerolineae bacterium | reverse complement strand
TGCAAAAAATGGTTCGCCCTCGTTCAGAACTTGATTGAATTCGTCGTATTTGGCCATATATTGATAAGCATTTGCCAATGAGAGCACCGCATCAATTTGTTTTTCTAGTAAATTTTGTTCACGGAAATACACTAAACTTTGCAAGGCATATTGAATCGCATCTTCAAACTGACCCGTGGCTTCGTAGCAATTGGCAATCAATAAGAGAATTTCATGTTGGCGAGTCAGATCAGCATGATCATGCGATAATTCTTGGGCCCGTTTAGCAAGCGGCAAAGCATCCTTGATATTATGAATTTCAAGGAGTTGTTGGACGGCTTGATAACTATAGCTAATTTCTTTCGCTGGATTTTCAGCTTGTCGCCAGTGGTGCGCAAGACGCAAAACCTGATTGTCATCATCTGGATAGATTGCCTCAATAGCCGTGGCGATTGCTTCATGCTGACGCTTTTGGGTATCACCTGCCAGAACACTTAGGATCGCTTCACGGAGTTTATCGTGACTAAAGCGCCATTGGTCATTGCGAACTTCTAAGACAGCGGCGTTCGCACACGCAACCAACCAATCTTCAAAACGGTCGTCCATTGATGGATTCAAATGTTTTAACACCGCTTGATCAATATCGCGTCCAACAATGGCCGCTTGCTGAAGAAACGGTTGAGCCCATTCTGGAACTTGGGCAAGCCGTCGTTGCAAGATTTTGTGGATGCCTCCCGCAAAAATACTAGCTGGCAGAGTCTTGTTCGCAATATTTTGCAGACTGCCGGCTTCCTCGGCGAGCAGACGGACCACTTCAACCGCAAAAAAGGCATTGCCCTCGGTTTCTTTGTGAAGCAAATCTATGATTTCGGGGGTACGTCCCACGGCTCCTAGCATTGAGGTACTTAGCGCGGCGATATCATCCTTGGCTAAGCGTTCCAATTTGATATGCGTCATTCCGGGGAGTTCATCGGGTAAATGCGAACGCTCATCGTCCCGATAACTGCTGATGATAAAAATAGGTTTCTCGGTAACCGTTGCCAAGATTTGTTTCAGAGGTTGCAAACTTTCTTCCAGCCACTGCAAGTCTTCTAAGATAAGGGCAACCGGGTGTTTTTGCCGTTCGATCAATTCACGCACGAGTGTCGAAATTTGTTCAGCCGATGGGGATTGTTGGTAGGCACTAATTTCCTCGGCTGAATAAGCAGTCAGTTTGTCAATATCATCGACCAGACTTTTGAGTAAACCGGCTTCAACCAGCGAAATTTCTGCGCCTAAAATAAGTTGTCGCAATCCGGCTCGCCATAAATGATAGGGCTGGCTCCCCTCCGCAACACCGTGACCTTGCAAAACCACCATACCACGCACCAAAGCATGGGTGCGGATTTCATCCAATAGACGCGATTTACCTACCCCGCTTTCACCACCAATCAGCCACGCTGAACCACGGCCAACTTGCGCATTGGCTAATGCTTGAAGAAGCGTATTAAGTTCATCGTTGCGTCCGACAAAATGCGCGGCTTGCAAAAAACTCTCACGGCTGGCTTGCGTTTCAATGGGTATGGCCAAATCGGCGGCTTGAATTAACTCATTGATAACGAGTTGGGCGTCGGTGTAGCGTTCGTGAGGGTCTTTGGCCAGCAATTTACCAACAACGCTCTGTAATGAAGGCGTTGTGTCTGATGCGGATGCTAGTTCTGGATTCTCGATGGCACTCAAATCTGGTTGGATGTGGCGCATGGCATCAATCATTCTGAGAATATTATCTGTCGGAAATGGATGCGCGCCGGTCAGAATTTCATAAGCCAAAATACCAACCGCGTATAGGTCAGTAGCGGCTGTCATGATTGCCTCTTCAGCAAAACATTCAGGGGCCATATAGGCAATGGTGCCAGCTAATTTTGTTTTGGTTTCACGATCCAATGCCAAGCCAAAATCAAGTACACGCACATGTAGATGTTCATCGACTAAAATATTGCCCGGTTTGATATCACGATGAATAATGCCATTGCGGTGTAAGTAGGCCAGCGCCCGGAGAGTTTGCACAATCAGTTCAAGTTTTTGGGCGAGAGGTAATTTTTGGGCCACTTGGCGGATGGTCTGAGCATTGTTTAACAAATTCATCGTGAAGAAAGGGTGTTGATTTTTGTCGAACCCATAATCGAGCACACTGATGATATGGGGATGCCGTAAGCGGGCCAGCGTTTGAAATTCATGGGCCAGCGCCAGTTGATAGTTATTATTAACTGGCATTGTCTGGAACTGTAATTTTCGAGGTTCAGCAAAAACGCGTTTAATCGCAACATCTTGGCCCGTCAAACGGTCATAAGCTCGATACACCACGCCCATGCCGCCCTCACCTAAACGATCATTGAGCTCATAACGATTATGAATAATATCTGATTGCACCATCATTGATCAAGGATTCCCTGCTTAAGTAGCCGTGTATGGAATTTGGGTCGTGCTAATCTTTCGTTTTGTGTTAGTCAATTACTTACTTCTTGCAAAATTATAACATGCCAAAAGTCGTAGACAGATTCTTCACAAAACATTGTTAAATGAGCAAATTTTAAGCCTGATAGGGCCCATTTCACCCTAAAATATCTCGTGCTGAAACTTCAGGACTTTTATATTTAGCTATTTATTAGGCTTCATCAGGCCGTTTTTGAAAAAATACAAACATTTCTAGCCAATTCCTTGACAAATGTAAAAAAGACGTATATATTAGAGGAGGATAAGAAAATTTAACCTTGTTGAAGCTCATTTTAAAATAAATTTCTTGCGAGTTTCAATAAGATAAACTAGATAAATTTACATTTACTTCCTATTAAATTTTCTATATGATACAAAAAGAGAACCGTCCATTTGGGGCGGTTTCTTTTTGTTTATGCACACGCGCAAACTAAAAGGGATAAGTTCTCAACTGAGAACTTATCCCTTTTATCTTTTGCAACTTTACTATTTAGCCTTCACTGGCCTCATCTTCATTCGCTTCGGTATCGGTGGTGTCGTCAGTCGAAGCATCAGCATCACCATCTTCGGCGGGAACTTCAACCGCACAAATAGATAAATCTTGATCGGTATCAGGATTAATAGAATTACTAGCATTGATATTCAACGTTGCTTGCAAATCTTCGCCACCGAGGTCAACTCCGAAGTCAGCCATTGAGAGTTCAAACTCAGCCTTAGCTATGGCTGTACCATCTTCAAAGGTCTGGAAGACTGTGACAAAATCTTGGTTATCTTGGGTAGTACCGCTAATTTCCAAATCACCATTCAACGTGAGTTGGACACTGGTAACAGCTTCTTGTTCGGTAAAGGTGAGATCACCAATACCTGTGAATACACCACAGGGATACTTATCCGCTTCAAGGGCTTTTACCATAACTTGATTGGCGAATTCTGCGCCTGTATCTACACTAGCCCCATCAACAATAACATTCACAACTAAATCATAGGTACCATCACCCTTGGGTTGCATTACCAATGAGCCCCCGATGAGATCGAAGTTACCGGTAATGTCGCCCGCAATCGGGACATCTGGCATCACAAAATCAAGCGTGGATGAGGTGGGATCAAGGCCATAAATAACAGAGTCAGGGGCAGGTGTGGCGGTGGCCAATTCATTCGCGACGGGATCAACTTCGCGTATAAACAGATACCAGCCACCCACGGCAACCAATAGCACTACAATTATCCCAAGAATAAGGGGGAGACGTTTTAACATTTTAAAAACTCCTACATAATCATGAAGACATGACAGCAATATTTTTTGCACGAAAAACAACTTACCAAGTATAGTCGAGAGTATCTTTCAATGCTACATCTTAGCCAAACTAAAACATACCGGGGAATGAAGTAGTGAGTGTCGATGCTAAATTAGCTTATCTGGCTATTGATCGTGTTTTTAGCCTAGTCAACAATCAACCTCTACCAAAAACTTCACAGGGTACCGCGCTATTTCTTGATATTTCAGGGTTTACCCCTTTGACCGAAAGTCTACGCCAATTAAAAGGGGAGCGGGAAGGTGTTGAAATATTGGCTCAGCAATTAAATACTGTCTATGAGACCTTAATTGCTGAAGTTCATCAATATGGTGGCAGTGTTATTGAATTTAGTGGAGATGCAATCACGTGCTGGTTCGATGCCAATGACTGGAACAGTGCGCCGACCTCAGCTCAAGCCGGGTTAAGTTGTGCAATGGCAATGCAAGAGGCAATTCAACAGTTTCAAACTATTCAATTAGATGATACGGCAGTCTTCACTCTAGGTTGCAAAATCGGCATTGCCTCGGGTGAGGTCAGGCGGCTAGTCGTCGGCAACCCACAATTCCGCTTATTTGATGTCTTGCTCGGTACACCGATTGACCGCATGGCCCAAGCCGAAAGCTTAGCCGACTCTGGCCAAATTATGGCGGATCAACAAACGCTCAAATTGGGTGAAGCTCTGCAAATCCAAGCGACATCGTTAGACAATGAATTTGTTTTAATAGAACGTATTGAGCACAAGCTCAAGCCCAAACCTTGGCCAGAAATTCCTACAGAAGCAGATCTTCAACGTAAATTGGACGAATGGCTTTTGCCAGATGTCAGCCGCCAGCTCAATGTCGGATTAGGCGAATATCCACCCGAATTACGATTGGTTGTCGCTTTGTTTTTGCGTTTTGAAAGAATTGATTCTCGCGAAAATGCCGAAACAGGATCGTATCTGAATGAATTCATCAAGTGGGCGCAACAAATTGTCTATCGTTATGGCGGGAATATTATTCAGGTCAGTGTTGAGCATAAAGGTAGTTATTTATATGCGGTATTTGGTGCGCCCATTACCCATGAAGATGATGCCTATCGTGCGGTGAGCGCGGCCCTCGAACTCAGTCAACCGGCTCAGCATATCCAAGTTCAGATTGGCATCAGCCAAGGCATCATGCGCACGGGGGCTTACGGAAGCCAACGCCGACGTACATATGGCGTACAGGGTGATGAAGTGAATCTGGCCGCGCGTCTTATGCAACGAACAGCACCGGGAACTGTCATGGTCACAGGCTATATTCGTAAGCAGACGGAAAAAGCTTTCATTTACGAAGATTTACCCGCCACGACATTTAAAGGCAAACAAGAGACCATTCGTGTTGCGCAACTGATTCAACGTCGCCATGCTGACCAGATCAATCTGCCAGATGCCACACCTTATGTTGGGCGCGAGAATGAATTTGAGCGTATGCGGATATGGCTTGCACCGATTTTCACGGGACAAAATGCTGGCCTAATTTATGTGCGAGGTGATGCTGGCATTGGCAAATCTCGCTTTTTGAACGAGCTACGGCTACGTTTACAGCAGAAACATCATGTGCAATGGTTTGTGGCACCCACCGATGAAGTCATGCCCTTGGCGTTAACCCCTTTCACCCGCTGGCTCAAGTATTATTTCCAGCAACGGCCCGATCATTCTCAAGCTGATAATCTAGCCCAGTTCAACAAAATATTTTTTGGTCTTTTGCATACTATCCGCCTCTCAACGGTAACCTCACGGGATTTGCGTTTGCAATTAGAACGCGTCTATCCTTTCCTTGTTGCGTTGTTAGGGTTACCCATTCACGATAGACTCTATCAGAATGTCACCTCGAATTTTCGTATGCAACAATTTATTACCGCCATCCAAACACTGATTCTCGTGGAGAGCCAATTACAGCCAGTCGTCTTAGTGCTTGAAGATGGCCAATGGCTTGATAAAACCTCGCATCAATTGTTACAAGAACTCCATCTCCATGCCCGCCAATACGCATTGGCGATTATCATAACTAGCCGTGAAACAATTACGCATCAAACAGGCAACTTAGGCAAAAAAGCAGATAGTGTGCAACATGATCTTATCTTAGGTCAACTTGATCAGGTGGGGGTTCAAACATTGGGGCAACAACTGCTCGGTGGTGATTTAGCCGATTCTTTTGCCGAAATACTCACCCAGAAAACAGAGGGCAATCCGTTTTTTGTTGAACAACTCATCTTTGATTTGCAAGAACGGGATGCGCTCATTCAACAAGATGATTACTGGCAAATGAAAACGTCCAGTAAATCGACTGACTATTTGCCGAATACAATCAACACAGTCCTTGTTGCTCGTTTAGACCGCCTCACAGCTCAGGTGAAATCTGTGGTACAAGCGGCCTCCGTGCTTGGCCACGAATTTGAACTACAGATTCTAGTGCAAATGTTGCAACGCCATGATACCTCCCGACGTGTTACTGAAGCTGAAAAAGAAGGCATTTGGCAGGCGATGGAGCAATTACGCTATCTATTTCGGCATGCCTTGCTTCGGGATGCGGCCTATGCGATGCAAGTTGAGGACCGTCGCCGTGTATTGCATGAACTTGCGGCGCAGGCTATTGAATTGCTCCATCCCGACGATGAAAGTCAAACCCCACGCATCGCCCAACATTGGCGTGATGCCAATCAATTGGAAAAAGCGATTGCTTATACGCTCCGCGCCGTCGAATACCTAAATATTATTGGGGATTATCAAGAAATAGGGCGTCTTGTTCAACAGGGACTCGATGTATTAACGGATATACCTGAGCATGTAGAACACCGTGCGCAACTCCTACGTTGGCAAGGTCACTATTTGATGCTTTTGAGTGACTTTGGCGGTGCAAAGCAAATCTATGAGGAAGTTTTACAGAATGCGGAAACAATTAATAATCTTAATTTGATCGCCCAAGCGCTTGAAGGATTAGCCGAAAGTCTCTGGAAACTCGGCAACTATGATGAAGCCTTAGCTTGTGCTGAACGGGCTCTCACCTTGAGTAAAAAACTAGTGAATAAAAAACTTATTGCCACCAGTCTGTTGTTGGAAGCCAATATTATGCGTGACATGGGCGATTATGAGTTGGCGATTCAGCCCTATAAGGAAGCGCTGGCCAGTATCGAAGACACGGATGAGATCTTGCTCCAAACTCAAATCATCACAGCGCTAGCTGGCGACTATACCTATCTCGGTCAAACGGAAGAAGCCAAAACCTATCTTTTAAGAAATCTACGTATCCTAGAAGAAATTGGTTTCCAATATGGTTTAGGGAGAGTCTATGCTAGTTTGGGAAATGTAGTTGATGTACAAGGCAACCATGCCGAAGCTGATATGTATTATCAGCGCGCGCTGGAAATATTCCAAGCACTTAACATCACTTATCAACAAGCCAATATCTTTCACAATGTCGGATGGTCTGCATTTATGGCGGGTGATTACAATAAAGCTATCCATTACTTGCATGAAAGTCTAATTCTGAGCCAGAATTTGGAAGATTGGGTGAATGTGGCAGATACACAGGTTTTCTTGGCGTATCCATTGTTTGAACGCCAAGAGCTGGCAACAGTATATCGCTACTTAATCGAAGCGGTAGATGTTGCCTATCCCATTCGCAACCATCGGATCATCTTGAATGTACTGGGTCATTGTGCGCGGCTTCATTATTATGTTCACGAAGATTGGCAGCGGGCCTTATATTTGCTTGGTTTCATTGATACCATGCCCGGTCTTGACCAAGAAGTTATAGATACTTTTATCGTATCCCTGTTAGATGCTATTAAAGATAGGCCAGATGTGCTAGAAGTCGAACGATTATTGGCAGAAGGCGCTAATTTAGACTATGAAACTATTATCCAAGAAGAAATGATATTTTTACGAAGGTCCTATGATGAAACTCAAGCAGAATAAAACGGGACCTTATTTGCTTAAGTTGTGCATGACGCGTTATAAATATAGTGATAGATTTAACATTAAATAGCAATTCTTTTGTCTTGATTTGAGTTGGTCAGGGACACCCATGAGGAACGCTATATAGTCATTATTTTGATAATAATAATTCTGAAATTTTGAATCTTATTCTGAATAGAGTTGGGGAGATAAGAACCCAATGACCACACCTTATGATAATGATATATTTTTATGGCATTGGAAAGGCGATTCGCTTGCTGAACAAACCATTGAAGATGTGGTGCGTACCCTGAAAACATGGGCACCCCATGTCAGCGGTTTATTCGTAAAAACAAGTGATGGCTCCGAATGGATGGGTAAATATGATACCAATCAGCATATGGCCATCACGGGAACGGCATCTATTCGACGTTGGACACAAGTCCTAAATGCGGCAGGGTTAGAATTTCATGCATGGTGTGTTCCACAAGGCAAAAATATTACTGATGAAGTTGATCTGATTGTCCAAACCTGTTTAGTTGAAGGTGTGGACAGCATGATTTTGGATGTCGAGCCTTACGCTGGTTTCTGGCAAGGTGGCAAAGATAATATCACACCCTTCATGCAACGGTTACGACGTGGCGTTGGGGGTGATTTCCATCTCGGCATCAGCGTTGATCCGCGTCGGCATCACTATGAAAATATTTACCCAGCCGAATGGCGACCTTATATTAATAGCTTGCATCCCCAAGTCTATTGGGATTTGTTTGAACAAGAATATGAAACAGTCCTCAGTGAGGTCTATGCAACATGGAGTGGCTATGGCTTGCCAGTTTACCCAGTCTTGCAAGGTAATGCGCCCGTTGATGAAATGCAAGGTGCTCGCGAAACCAGTATCAATCGTTTCAAGGCCAAAGGTTTAAGTTGGTGGCGCTTAGGCGTCATTGGTCCAGATGAATTTGCGGCCATTAATCAGCCCATGACAACTCCTGAACCTCCACCACCCGACGAACCCGAAGAAGGTGACTACGGAATCGAAATTATAGTCACACCTGAATCACCGGGCTTCCAAGCGGGAACACATAATGGACAACCAGTTGACACTGTATTTTCTTCCTTTACAGGCACATGGGGTTGGTCTGTACTCTATAAAGATACATCCCAAAGCACCAGCGAAGTGTGGGCGCGGTGGGACCCCAATTTGACCATTAGCGGCTGGTACGAAGTTTCTGTTTTTGTCGCAACCCGTCATGCGGACACGACCAATGCCCGCTATAAACTCCATGGTATTGTCGGTGAATCTGGTGAAAAATTATTACCCGTCAATCAAGGCGATTATTTCAATCTATGGGTACCGCTAGGTATTTATCAATTCGACGCCAATAACGCCACAGCGGGCGTTATGTTCCTGAATGACTTAACAGGCGAAAGCGATAAATCCATTGGCTTTGATGCGGTGCGCTATCGTCAAATTATTGGCCGCGCTGTGAATACGCGTTTTGTGGCGGACGGCTTCGATGCCCCCATTGGCACCGCCTATGAACGCCAAAGTGAAACGGTTTGGCCGGGTAATTGGTACGATTCAAATAGCTATGGTTCATCGTATGAAACCCATGATGGCACAGCTTATCATAGCGGCGCAGATTTAAATCTCGACCAACCCTATTTTGATGCGGATGCGCATAGTCCAGTCTATGCGGCGGCTTCGGGCGTTGTGACATTTGCGCAACTTGCGCCCGGTTGGGGTCGCGTGGTTGTGGTTCGACATGACCCACTCTTGAGTACAGGCCAAGTGGTCTATAGTCGTTATGGACATGTCGAAGATATTCAAGTGCGCGCCGGTGATCGGGTGCAACGCGGTCAACACATCGCCAATATCGGTAATGCCGATGGCCTGTTCCCCTATCATCTTCATTTTGATATTAGCCCGACGGACCGCTTGGAGAAAGAACCGTGGGATGATCCCGCGACGGATTTAGATCAATTGAAATATGATTATGTGGATCCGAAGGTCTTCATTCA
>JBNLCD010000180.1:0-9699 GCA_050303635.1 Anaerolineae bacterium | reverse complement strand
GTTGTCCGCAAACCTTTGGCTACAATATTTCGGCCCGTTTGTTTGGATTGCTTATCCGCCTTGGCTTGGGCCCGTGCTTCACGCTGAGCTTGGCGACGTTCTTTCAAACGCGGCAACGTAGGTTGCGGAGGATTTGCTTCTTCGGGTGACTTCTTCGCTGGTGTCTCAGGAATTGGATCGGACTCTGGCGCGTCATCCGGCGTGACTGTATCGGATGTAAGTGATGCTTCACTTTCAACCGATTGCTCAGATGATGCCGGTGGACTATCACTATAGCTGAGCGGCGGCACATCAGATGGCGGTGCCAATGGATTGGCAATAGGTTCTTCCGCTAAGGCGGGTTCAATATCTGGCTCGGCTTCAACTTCAGGCACAACCTGCGCTTGTTCCAAAATAGGACGTGGTTCAGGCGCTGTTTCAACTAAAACATCTGTTGTGTTTTGCGATGAGCGAGTAGAAGTTGTATTTCCCAAAGAACGTGCTGGGAAATTATCTTCAGGCGGCGGTATATATGCCTCTGACCCACCATAATCTTCATAGTCTTCCTCAGCGATTGCCCCTTCAGGCAACACGAATTGAATTATGGTGGCGGTTACTTCTTTAGTGACAACCGATTCTAATTGATCGAGGACTTGTTCTACATTGCCATGACTGATACATGCTTGCAAAACATTGTCCGTGATGGAGGCAAAGCCCGCATCCCCCAAAACAAAAACATCATTGGGGCTCAAATCATAACGACTAAATTCAACGGTTGGTTCAGATCGTGAGCCAAGCGGCAATATATTTAATAATTCTGGGTCACCCGGAAAAGTCTGGTAGCCACTACGGCTACGAATAGCACATAAGGTTGTGCCAGCTCGTGCCACGTAAACATCACTGGTGCGCTTAACGAGCAATAATGCACCTGCCCTAAAATCTGTGCCATAAAGACGCTGATTGATTGCCGCAACAGCATCCCGCAATGCGCCTGTCACACCAACGCGTGCCTGAAAATATTTATCAGCCCCAATTTTGGCCAATTCATTGTACAACTCGGTGGGTAATGGTTTGCGACCCGCAACCGTAATGAGGACAAATAAGGTGTCATCCTCACGACTGCGATGGGCACGTCTGGGTGGTAATTTGACTAAGGTACCCGGTGGATTTGATTGAAGCGTGCGACCACCTGCAATAAACAGATGACCGACTAAAGCTTCGAGTTTATACTGTGCCATAAAAGTTTAACCGTAAGTATCTAGCGTGAATAATAACGATTTAGAAGCGAACAATTTGCGAGCTTCTATCATACCATGTTGTCCCAAGAGATGTCGGCATCTTCTTGCAAACAATGCGCCACAAGAAATCTGATCCCTCGCTGTCTTGCATTGTGTGTGCCGTACTATGACCATCGATTAATGGTGTATGTAATCGCAAATACATCCGGCGACGACGGCTTCCTGTTTGACTTAGATCGCGTAAATGTAAAGTCAACATAGCCGAAACAGACTTGAGTGGATAAGAAAAGGTGCAAAGGGGCGGTACGGTCTCTTCAAAAAGATAAAGGCGATCAGTCATTGGCTTGAAGACCGTATCTGGCGGCGTACGAACACCCTCAACATCAAAACTAACTGGTCCAGAAAATTCGCCATCATCGGCGCGACGCATTTGCAAGCCAACAAGTTTGAGTTGGACTTGATAGCGCTCGCCCCGTAAACATTCAAGGATAAATTGCGCAACGAGTTCGCTTTTGTTTAGTTCATGATGGCGTAACGGGAAAATTCGGTTAATTGCTTCAGGAAGCCATAATCCACGGACGACACCATCAAAATCAATACCAACGCCCGTACCGTACATATTGACCACAACTGTCTGGCCACGATGCGATGCGCCAATCCGATTGAAATCGACAGGGTTCGTGTAGTTTTGATAATTTTGTTCATTTTCAGCAGTACCTGTCCCATGAATCGTCTGTTCCGACAAATCAGGGAACATGGTATGCGCGTGTGGCGTAGCGAGCATAATGAGATAATCAAGCCGTGCTTCATCTCCCCATGTTTGCCAATATTCATAGGCTAATGAACCACCCACGCCAAATCCCATCAACACAATATTTTTATGCTCAGGATGGTTGGATAGGAGGAAGTCGACCGCACTGTGAAGTTGAGCTAAGGCAGATGCCCATTGGTTGACCCCATTGCATATTTCCGGAATATCAATGGCATAAATATCTTGCATTCCTGATACGGCTAGTTGATGGGCCATTGGGTTCCAAGATTCATGAGTTGCCATAATGCTGTGAATCATAAGAATGGGATTACCATCTTCGGCAATCTGGCCATTTTCTTCATATCGGTATAGACCTAAATCCGTATTGATAGATTGCCATGCGGCATTATGATATGGCACTTTACATTCTCTCTAGGTGATAGATATCTCAATAATTCTATACCTATTGTACTCAAAACATGCTTTGATGCGAAATTTGCAAATTCAAACAACGGTATCATACTCGCAATCTAGGCGTAAAATTACTATAATAGCGCCGCTCTATTCGTGTTGCAGTTTTGTTAGGATACCTGAAAATGCCTTATATTAAGCAAATTTCAGATGAAGAAGCCATTGGCCCCGTCAAACGCGAGTTGCAAAAAGCGATTAAACGCGCGGGACGGGTTTGGAATATCGTGCGTATCATGACTCCCAATGCTGAAATCATGCGCACGTCGATGAGCTTTTATGCGGCGATGATGCACGGCGAATCACCCTTACAAAAATGGCAACGTGAAACCTTAGCCGTTGTGGTCAGTCAAACCAATGATTGTCATTATTGAATTCAAGCGCATGCTTATGACCTCCGGGCTGAGGTTACCGCAATTATTGAAGACAACGTCGAAGCAGATAATTTTGTACACGGGGTGGTACGTGATTGGCGTTCTACCATTCAAGATGAGCAAACTTTTGCCCTCTGTGAATATGCTGAAAAACTAAGTCTAACCCCCTCAGCGATGACAGAGAACGATATTCAAAAATTACGAGCACTTGGGCTTTCTGATAATACGATTCACGATGCGACGCAAATCATTGCCTATTTTAACTATATCAATCGCGTGGCGGATGCATTAGGTGTGGAACGCGAAACATTTATTCGTGAATGGGGCCAATCAGAGCCATAAGTTTGCGTAATTTATGAAATTGCTCAATCAATGGGTAAACGTAGGGGTAAATTTATTTTAAATTCGTTATGAATTATGAGTTAATGTATTGTAAAAAACAGGGAGACTGAATGTCTAAATCACAACTTCCGTCTGATAAACGTAGTACACTGGTAATGCAACAACCAAGTGCGGCTGGTGCTAAGAAACATGAAACTATTACCATGATTGTTCGCCAAGAAAGTCGCAAGCGTAAGCGCGACCGCTGGATCCCTATAGGGGCCATTGTAGGTGTACTGCTTGGACTGTTTATTGTAGGTCTATTTTTACCGCCCATTTCGGCTTATTCCCGGTATATTGACCCTACAGGTGATTTTGTAACCTTAGATAATCATCCTTCAATTGAAGGTTTGACCTTATCGCCAACAGGTGATGCCGGTAATGCCCAATTTTTATTGCAATCTGTTGAAAGTACAGCCTATATAGCTGAACAAGACTTGGCCGATAATTGGCAATGTCCAACCCCAACAAGTTTGCCAACTTATCTAGAACCGATTGGTACAACTTATAGTCTCGAACAAAAAGGCAGTTTCGCTAAGGGTGTTCAGCTTCGTTATGATTTGCCAGAAAGCGCAATGGTCGATGTTTATGGCTATGACATAGCATTAGCGCGTTGGCGATTTATTCCCCACCAAACCCAAGGCTCACAAATTGTCTCAACCGTTAATCGGGTGCCAAACTGTTTGGTATTTACTCAGCCAATGGCTTTACCCTCTGTGGTTGGTGTCAGTGTTGGTTTGCCAAGCATAATTGAAGATGATGCTTTGTTAGCAACGACAGATCGCTTCTACCTCTATGGATTGACACCCGCCCGTGACGGGCAACTTTTAGGTAACTTGCCTGCCAATATTTCTCCTGAAAATCAACGGGGTGTTGTACCCGTTATAGCGAATTACACATCCCCGGAAATTGTCGATCGCCTAACGGTTGAAGCCTTAATTAGTAATCCAACGGCCCGTGAGGTTCACGTAACGCAGTTGCTTAATTTTGCCGCGAGTGATCAATATTCAGGGCTAGCAATTGATTATCGTCAGTTACGTGCTACGGATGAAATGACTGACCGTTTCAACCGTTTCCTCATTGATTTGGCGCGCGGCTTGCACGAACAGGGCCAAGTCTTGGTGGTTGTGGTTCCGGCGCCGGTTCAAGTTGAGGGTGCGTGGGACACAGGAGCCTATCAGTTATCAGCAATTGGCCAAATTGCCGATGAAGTTGTAATCCAAGCCCCCAATGCGCCAAGTGCGTATATTGAAAAGGGCAGTTTTGAACGTATGGTGATATGGACCACAACCCAGATTAATCGCTATCAACTCTATTTCGGATTTGACACACGTCATGTGGAATATCTTGATGCAGATACGATTGCCCCTATTGCAACCAACGATATTGCGCCACTTTTAGCCAATGTTGATCTTCTTGAACTCGCTGAAGTCTATTTGCCCGGTGACACCCTAACGGCTGAATTAAATTCAAATACGGCTCAGGTTTCACAAGATGAAAATTCTGGTCAGTCGATTTTGAATATTGCAGGTCGTGAAATTTGGTTAAATGATGCATCTCTCCTTGCTGAGAAAATGCACTCTGCTCGTCAATTTGGGATTGGCGGCGTCATTTTAATCGATTATGGGGGTTCGACAGATTTATATCATGATGCTATTCGCGCATTTTATAGTGGTGACGTTGCTGAAAATAATGCTTCCCTTGCCATTGATTTAGGTTGGGCTGTGCGTGATGCCGACGGCAATATTCTCACGAGTACAGCAGGTTCCAGTTTCAGCTATACCATTCCTGATGAAACTGGATTAGAGATTGTTGCCCAAGCGCAATTCAATGGCCAAACTTATGAATTAGCCAGCGAATCACTTATCGTCGCTAGTACAACACCTGCACCGACAGCGGTTGCTGACTTGCCAACAGCTACGCCGACCGAAGTCGTTCCAACCGAGGTTCCCCCTACCGATGAACCGCCCACAACTGAATCAACAGTTGAAGAAGTTGTGCCTAGTGCAACGCCAGAAGCAACGGCAGTCGCGGATACCAGTTTGCAAGAAGCAACACCGACCGTGGTTTTCTTCCCAACGAACACACCGGCGAATGAAACACCATTTTTCATTCCGTCAAATACACCTGCTGATGATGGCGCGATGCCGACAGCAACTCCGTTTGTTGTAGACACCAATACACCTGCACCCACGGCAACTTTACCCGCGCAACCCACCGCAACCTTTGCACCGATTAACTTACCACCAGCAACGGGACCTGTCGCATTAGAACTCGGTGGCCAAGTCGAACAGTTGAACGACACGACATTTGGCACTTTGCGCTCGACCAACATGAATTGGATTATGATTCGCATCCCTTATGCCAATCGTGCGACACCCAGTCATTTGCGTACTCAGATCGAAACCTTGCATGAACAAGGCTTCAAAGTTCTTTATGTTGTCGTAGGTTCACCGGGTGACTTTGATAAACCGAGCTATTTTGATAACTATGCGGGCTATGTTGGCGCTTTAGCCTTTTTTGAAGCCGATGCTATCCAGATTTGGGATGCACCAAATAGTCCTGACTTCTGGTTGGAAAATCAAATTGATCCCGCTAAGTATGTCGAACTTTTGGCAAAATCAGAAAAAGCTATCCGCGCGGCTGATAAAGGCACTTATATTATCAGTGGCGCTTTAGCCCCCGACGCCAACGCTGAATTGTATTATCAAGGTATGGCGGCGGCAGGTGCGGCTGGTTTAGTTGATTGCATTGGTGTCCGTTACGATCAGGGCGCAATGGCTCCATCTACTACAACCGGTGATCCCCGCGGCGAGGAATATTATTATTACCTCAATAGCTCGGTCGATTTGGCCTACAATACATTTGGTGGATCACGACCTATTTGTTTGACGATGGGTTATCTATCTGGTGAAGGTTATGAATTGACCGAAGAATTTGCATGGGCCGCAGGTACAACCAATGCCTTACAAGCCCAATGGCTAGGCGAAGCCGTAGCGGCGTTACGTCCTAGCGGTAAAATCCAAATCTTGACAATCTGGAATGTTGATTTTACGTTCTTCGGTATTGATGCCGCGGCAGGTTATGCGCTTATTCGGCGTGACGGGACTTGTCCGGCCTGTACAATTATCGCGAGTCAGTAAGTTTTCGGAATTTTCGGCAGAGGGTATACTAGTGTTGATGCCCTCTGCTTCAAGATTCAGAGGCAAACAAGTATTACAATTGTTGTATTAGTATTTCACCAAAAATTTGACAAATATCTGGTCGTCTGAATTAAAAGCGTTATAATACGTGACGATTTACATCACAAGCTAGGAGGATTTATGCAAGCGCAAGCGCAAGCACGCCCCCAACAATTACGTGGTTTTGTTATTGTTTGGGTCGCAATGACCTTATTAATCGGGATTGCCACATTTTTGGCTATATATGTTGGAACTGGCAGTCTTGATGGCGATACCACAGCCAGCGCGTTGAGTCGTAACAATAGTAATTCAGCCGTTGCGCAAAATGTGAACAACCCCATTAGTGATAATGACCCATCCTTGGCAATCGTAGCTAACAACAATCAACCTGAAAATAATAGTGAAAATACTACTTCTGTTGATAATTCAGCTCAAAATACAATTACTGAAAATGACGCGGGAGAATCTGATACAACAGTTGCCGATGATGGCAGTACCAATTCAGATGTGGCACCGCAAGAAACTGAAGAAGCACAAGATCCTGCCGCTCAAGAAACAGCCACTCCCGTTCCCCAACCAACCACACCTGCGAATTTAAACAAGTCCTTTGACTTAGGAACCCAAATCGTAATTGATCCAAACTTGGATAATATGCCCGGCTTCTTAGATGCCGCCGCAAATCAGTTGAATTTGAACTGGGTAAAATTGCAAGTCCGTTGGGAATTTATTGAACCAGAACAAGGTGTATACGATTGGTCACAATTGGATGCATTCTTTAACTTAACACCTGATTATAATCTCAAAGTCATGACTAGTATTGTGACGGCACCTGACTGGGCACGCGAACCTGGTGTAAATTTAGACCGTCACGGGCCACCCGCCGATTACCAAGTATTTGCGAATTTTGTTTCAACATTGCTCAGTCGTTATCCAGGCCGGATTCATGCAATTGAAATCTGGAACGAACAAAATCTGGATCGTGAATGGGAAAGTGTGCGCGGCATTTCACCGCAAGATTATGTGAATATGGCAACTGTTGTGGCCAATACAGCGCGTTTCATTGACCCCAATATTATTGTCATCAGTGGAGCCCTTTCACCCACAGGTGTTGATACTGATAATGTTTGGTCCGACTTCCGTTATACCGATGGTCTGATTGCCGCAGGTATCTTGAATGTTGTTGACTGCTTCGGTGCACATCACAATGGTTATAATATCGGCCCGAATGTTCCGTGGGACCAAGTACCCAACGATCCGGATGCACTTTTCCGTGGACCATTTGATAATCCACATCCATCCTGGTCTTTCTATTCAACACTAACGACCTATGCTAACAAGATTCAAGCCGCGGGCAGTGATGTGCCACTCTGTGTGACTGAATTTGGCTGGGCGACTGTATCTGATTTGAGTGGTTATCCGCCTGGTTTTGAATTTGCCGCAGATAACACCTTAGAAGAACACGGCCAATATGTCGTTGAAGCTGTGCAATTAATGGAATCATGGGATTTTGTCTGGTTGGCCTTCATCTGGAATTTGAACTTTGGCCCGGTCCAAGGTTTCGATGCCGCCAATGACAATGTTCCTTATTCCCTCATCCGGAACAACTATATTCCTTCACCCGCTTGGGTTCCCATTAGTCAAATGGATTTCCGCGGGCGTGAACGCTAGTTTGCATAACTAGTTTCAACCTAGCAATCTCAAGAGACGACAGTGATGTCGTCTCTTTTTTATTGACAGAATTAGAACATTTGTGCTATATATAAATTATCGGCAATTTATTTTGGGTGGATTGTATCAATGTCTCAATCATATGCCTTTGCTGAATTTCGGGTTATACCTTCACCAAACCCTCAAGCCCAACAACGGTTAGGCCGCCGCTATATATTAACCGTTGAGACTGCTCTAAACAGCAATAACTATCGCCTTACTTACTCCTATGGTGGCAGTCAACGTTATCTGGTTATGGTGCCTGTTTGGTGCGCGGATTATGATGAACTGCTAGCGCTTATGCGCCAGAAGATCAAACAACGTATACGGCATGGTTACAGTTTAGTTGCTGTAAGTCCAAATTTTCCACTGCATGATTGGATGTGCGATCAGGGTTATCTCAATCAGAATCTGAACCACTTAAAAGTACCTGTCCTGCAACTTTTTCTACCCTATTTCTCCCTGCATTAATCCACCCTGTCAGGTTTCCGTAGTTTTCCCAACGATTAAGAATGGGTTGGACAGCCAGCAAAATTGTTGTTTCCACGGTAAACTTCAACAAAATTGATATTCGTACATTTGCACGAGAATATTCATTTTTGCTTATAATAAGAATATCTAAACAGCACTTTTTTGCTTGAGGGAACAACTTAACTGATGAACCGTTTACAACCATTGGGAGGATTTTAATGATAAGAAAACTAGGTCTCGTGATTCTTTTGGTGAGTATGCTTGTGCTTGGCTTACCAACGGATCAACCTGAACCGGTTGAAGCCCAAGCCAGTTTTCTACTGACAAACTATGTGCTCTATAATTTTAGTAACTATGCTGGCATTAGCCCTGTCTTAACTGCATCAGAGCTTGAATTAGGTAATCCCAATCGGCCTTTTGAAGCAAGTTATCGAGTTGCGGGTTTAGATTTACGACAAAACCCACTCAGTTGCTCATCGCCGATTTTGGGTGATGATGAACTGATTATCAATGGGCAAGTTGGCTATCGCTATTTAATTACTGTGGCCAATTTTACCTATGAATTCCGCATTAACTTAGCAGGTACCCAACTCATTCGGTGCTATTATGGCAGTAAAATTGATTTTAACGGTGCGCCGCGTGGCATTGGTACGACCATTTCAGGGGATCGGGCGACCGATTTGGCCTTCGCCCACGCCCAAAACTATTTAGGACTAGATGTTGCGGTTAGCACAGCGAAAGCCAATGATCCTGATGAAAATACGCCTTATTTGTATTATCGGTGGAACTCATATATGTATCTGGATGCTAGCTTAGCGTGTCCTCAATATGGCGCACAATACGATGTGCGAGATACATTTGCTTTCCGCGTGATTTTGAACGTCGCAGGGTATTATTTCGACTATCGTGTGCGCGGTGATGGCGCCGTTGTGGTGCTCTGTCAAGGTGGCCGCCCCAATACAAGCAGTATTGGTATTGAATTGGGCCAAATAGCGCCAGCGGATACTGAGAGTTAGCTTTACTGACTATTTGGGAATGAAAAGGGCGTACTGATTACGCCCTTTTCATTCTTCGGTGGTTTCTGCGTCATTGGCTGAGGATGGTTTGCTCGTTTTTGTCCAACCTTCATAAGGTGTCGTCGCAACTTG
>JBNLCD010000179.1:0-9714 GCA_050303635.1 Anaerolineae bacterium | reverse complement strand
AAATAAGTCACTTTGCGCTACTCTTAAATTGATATAGAAACTGTATTTATGGTGGAGCAAACAGGTGTCCAATCTAGCATCAAAACCAACGCGTATTTTGTGGATTGTTATTATTGCCATGTTGTTTTTGGCGGCCTGTGATGAAACTGAAACACCAACGCCAACAGAACCCGCTGATCCACCGACCGCTGTGGCCAAAAATCCAGTGCAGGTGTGGATTGATCAACCCCTCCCCGGTCAACCGCTCAATTTAAGTGAATTACCCGAGCAGATTGTGGCCCATGCCGCCGGTTTGGAGAGTGGCGCTCAGCTAGAAATCCGCAGAGGTGATGATGAACTTCTGGCGGTAGTCGATTTGGGTAGTCCTGAAGAGACGATTGATACCGGGGCTATGATGAGCCGTTATAAGGCCGATTGGCTACCTGCCCTTGAGCAAATATTGGATGAAATGAATAATGTGCTGGTCCTTAAACTTATTGTTATTGTCGATGGGGTAGAATCTGATCCTGTTATCTTCACAATTTTACGTGAGACAAGTACCCCCACGCCAACAGGCACAGCGACTGAAACCTTAACACCGACCCCGACCGTAACCTATACACCGACGGATACGCCAACTGATACCCCCACCGCAACCGCGACGGACACGCCAACCCCAACATTTACGGATACAGCTACACCGACCTATACACCATCACTGACGCCTACGTTTACGCCGACTGAAGAAATTGTGGAACCGGAAATACCCTATATTCCCAAAGAACCGCAGGATTGCTTGATAACCGCGCTGGCGGGTGATCGTGTGCAAGGCCGAGTTGGTCCGGGCGGCTTCCGGGGTGTCAAACTCTTCATTACGGCCCCTGATGTTTATGAAGGCATTGCTTATAACGATGACTTCGGATTGTGGTGGCTGATTCAAGTAACAAATGGCGAGACCGCTTGGGTGGATGATCAACTTGTTGATACCACTGGAAGCTGTTTGCTCTTGCCGTATGAAGAAGCACCCGATGTGGTCATCCAACGACCCACCACACCTGCACCGCAAACAGGTAATCCGAATGATCCGATTATCTACTACTTCTACACGGATCACGCGAGTCTGCCAGCGTATGTAAATGGTGAATTTAGCTCATGTACAACGCTCCGTTGGAGCGCCGGCAATGTTGATAGAGTTTATATCAATGGCCAATTACAGCAAGGCTTAACGGGCACCCGTCAAATTTGCCTTGCGGGTGAACAAGATTTGTTATCCGTCATTGAGATTGTGAAAGATAACAATGTTGTTGAGACGCGGGGAACCACGGTTACCTTTGGTGGTGAGCCAGCGGCATGTTACTATGTTTATCGCAACATCAATCCTTCGGGCTTCGGCAATATCACAAAGAGCAGTTCGAATTGCGGCGAAGGCGGTTATACAGAAGGGTCTACCGTTTTTGTTACCGCTAATCCAGCGGCGGGCCGCTTCTTTATTAACTGGACTGGGTCTAGTTGTCCGGTTGCCAATAATTCGAGTTCTTCAACCTATTTCTATATTTATGACGATTGCACTGTGCAAGCCAATTTCGCAACCATTCCGGGATAAGTAAATTCAAGATATTGAACACATAGGGGCGCTGTTTCCACGGTCTACGCGGAGACAGCGCCTTTTTATTACTGCGCGATAATAGTCAACAGCGAAGTATCGACTCTTAACGAAATTTAAGATCATTCTGACAAAATTCAGCGAATTGACACAAATAAAAATTCGCACTCTGGCTGGGATTGTGGCAAAATAGGGGCTATGGATACTCTATAATTATCCAAAATAATATGGATGAAATATATTGATTGGAGGATAAAGCCTTGGGGAAAAACGACGCACGTTTTACCTTTGAAGAATTTGTCTCGGCAAGTATAGGGGGCGTTGGTTTACTTTCTGTCATCCTAGGCTTCTTGTTAGCTGGGTTTGGTACTGTCTCCGATAGTACCGGCAACTTACTCGTGACTGTTGGTTTAATTTTGTTATTCTTGGCGACTGCTTTATGGGTGGTTTGGACTCAACCGTGGAAGAAATTTGATGATCTCCAAACCCCTTATTACACCGGACATCATGACCATGACGACGATCATGGCGCAGAAGAACATGCTGAAGAAGCCGTTGCAACTGCGTCAGAAGGTGAGGTCTTAGCCACTGCACACCCTGAAGTTCCCGTCGAAACAGAGATGGTTTCAGGCGGTTCAACTGACCAAGCGGTAGATGCTGGTGTTGCCGTTGAAGAAGAGCCTGAGCCTGAGCCTGAACCTGAGCCTGAACCCGAGCCCGAGCCCGCACCTAAAGCTGAGGCTAAAGATACTGGCGAGCCACAAGATTTAACAGTTGTGGAGGGGATTGGTCCCAAGACAGCAGAAGCCTTAACGGCTGAAGGCATTGTGAATTATGCGCAACTTGCCAAACTTTCAGCGGATGAAATTGAAGAAATTGTTAAAGGCAAACATAAAGTTCGCATCATTTCAGGTGCCGCCGAAACATGGCCGAAACAAGCGATGTATTTGGCCGTCGGCGATGAAGAAGGCTTAGCCGCGTATCAAGCGAAGCTCAAGGGCGGACGCGAAGTCGATTAAGTCAACATCCCAAATGTATTGCATCTCAGAACCCGTCAATTTTGGCGGGTTTTATTATTTTACGTGAATTTTGGTTTAGTCCTACGCGCAAAATTGAATGATTGCCGGGTTGAAGGCAGGGCAAGGGGCTAATAATTAATGGGGATATAGATGGCGGACAAACCACATAAGCCGCCTTGTTATGACAAATTTAGAATTCACCGGATCCATTCACCCTAGGTTATGCTTTTAACAAGCGTCTTCATACCTTGTTTATCCAAATCTCACGTTATTGAAAACAAGGCACGAATCATGAAAATGCGAAATATTTTACCTAATATCCCCTCTTCTCTTTATATTTAATAAAGTGTTCACTATAATCTGACGAGGAAAATTTAAATAACGTGAGTTTTGGTTTAGTCTTGACCACTTCAGCCGATGATGGCTGATACGCATGCAAGGCAAGGGGCTAAAGCCGCCTTGTTATGGCTAATTGGGGTTAACGCTGGTTATACCTTTAACAAGGATCTGGATGCCCTTGCTTAGCCAAAACCCACGTCAAATAACTTCTACGCATTTTACAATAGCATGTAGCGGAGGATTACATTGAAACATTTTAAACTAATTTTTAGTATATTGATATTATTTGTGATCGTACTGGCAAATGTGCCGCCGATTACAGCCCAAGACGGCACGGCCAAAACAGTAGGTGTTATTTCTGGTTCAACCGAAGGCTACACCCTTATTTTCCCCACAGGTAGCAATACAGCTTTTCTCGTTGATGGTATGGGCCATATTGTCAATGAGTGGACACTATTTGAAAATGCCCGTGATGCGCGGCTGACTGAACGTGGCACGTTAGTTGTGAATGATGATCGCGTTGATTACGGCAATATCGGGTTAAGTTTTGGTCCACCCAATGCTAACTTTGCCGAATATTCATGGGATGGCGAGCTTTTGTGGTCGTATGAATTCGATCTCGGTGACGATTATCAGGCCCATCATGGGGTTGAAGTGATGCCCAATGGTCACATTCTCTTTGGGTCATGGGAAAGAAAGAGTCTCGAAGAAGCATTTGCAATGGGTCGCAATCCGGCGGACGTAGGCGGTAGTTTGTGGCCAGATGCATTTTATGAGTATGACCCGATAGCTGGTGAGATTGTTTGGGAATGGCACGCTTGGGATCATATGGTCCAAGATTTTGACCCCAATCTTCCCAACTACGGCGTGATTAGTGAGCATCCTAATCGCATCAATATCAACTTTTATGAGCGCGGTTTGGCCATCGAAGATTGGATGCACAGCAATGCGCTAGATTACAATCCAGAATTGGATCAAATTCTTATTAGCGTGCGTGAATTTAACGAAGTTTGGATTATTGATCACAGTATCAGTTCAGAAGAAGCGGCTGGTCCAGCCGGTGATTTGCTCTATCGGTGGGGCAATCCACGAGCCTATCAACGTGGCACAGTCGAAGATCGTCAACTATCCTTCCAACACGATGCGCAATGGGTGCCAGCGGGCTACCCCGGCGCAGGCAATATCATCGCGTTTAGTAATCAACATAATTCCAATTCAGACCTACCCAATCAAGCCCAACCGGGACCAGCCGAAACAGGTTTTTCAAAGGTTGTTGAATTTACCCCGCCGTTGCAAGATGATGGCACCTATCTACTCGATGGTGATCAGGCCTATGGACCTGAGAATCTTGCTTGGTCTTACGGCGAAGATCCGTCCGATTACGACTTCTTTTCAGCCATTCGTTCAGGCGTGCAACGTTTACCAAATGGCAATACGTTGATCATCAAGAGTACGGATACAGTGGTTTTGGAAGTCAATCAAGCGGGTGAGGTTGAGTGGGAATATATTCCGCCATTCATCAATTTTGACCGCGTTGTCCAAGGTTCAACCCCCAACACAGCATTGTTCCGGGCCCGCCAATATCCGGCAGATTTTGCCGGATTCGAAGGGCGTGATCTTGTCGCCGGACTCACCATTGAAGATACAGCTAGTACAACCCAAGCAATTCCCGCACGTTTGGCCGCTAATCAGGCTATTCAAGCGAACCTGAACAGCGAAACGCCGGAACGCTTCTATACGTATTCGGCTAATTTCGGTGAAGTTATTGCCATTGATGCCCAGCCGCTCAATAGTGATGCTGAATTGTCTCTCAACTTTACCAACTCTGATGAAGTTGTTGTATTCGAGGCCGCTGATACTGACACACCTCATTATTTTGTCCGAACTGGACATTTTGCATTTTCAGTAACTTCAGACACGCCAGATGTAGATTATGAATTGACAATCACGCGGGTAAGCAATATCGCGGATAATATTCCGCAGGGAACCCCACGGTTATTGTATGGCACTGAATTAACCAGTTTTGTCATTGCCGATGACCCAACATCAGATTTTGCTTTTGCCGGCGCACAAGGCGAGAAAATTACCATTAGCATGGAGCGCGGGGCGAATGCACTTGAACCCGTCATTTCATTGATGGATGCGGATCAAAATGTTATCGTCATGGAATCTGATGAAGATGAAAATGGGCTGGCTATTATTGAGGAGTTTGAACTTCCCTACTCCGGTCTATTCTTTATCCACACCGCCTATGATGAAGCCTCCGAAGCACCGATAGATGCCAATGCGGGCGCGTATACCTTAAGACTCCATATAGTCGAGTAATTGCTCAACTAGTCAACGTCTATATGAATTGAATCGAAGAGAACTTGTCAGGATTGGCAAGTTCTTTTTATTTTGTCTTGAAAATTTGACGTCTAAAGCGGAAACCGAAAAATAGCAGGGCAATGCTTCCCAAACAACTAACCACCAAACCCCACCACAACAGACGAAGCCACTGCAATTCCTTATGAATCACCGCCCGATCAGGCTGATGGGGGTCATAGTAAATCGTAAATTCTGAGCCCACCGGATAACGCTCTTTGAGTTCTTCGGACTCACGGCTAATGGTTAAGGCCTGAAAGAAATAAGCGCGCTGGCCAATATACGTTTGACCGTCAACGGTATATTCATAGCTGATAAAAGCAGTTTTGGTGTTATCGCTTGGACGTGTGGCGGTGGTGGCTTGCCAATCTCCCGCACTCAGATAATCTCTTAAATCCGTATACCCAGCGCTGAGCACCACCCCAAAAACCACAAGGCCAATCCCTAGCCAGACGATTGACCCTATTCTCGATTTTTTGCGCATAGATTAACTCACACTATCTAAGCCCCGTTGAATCACCCAGCGCAACGAAGGATTGTGCGTATCCGGCAAAGCCATTTGGAAATAAGCACGGGCGGTCGCTAAATCACCTTGGCTGGCGGCTTGACTGGCTTCAAAAATATGCGCAAGCGCGCGATATTCAGGCCGATCATCAACCATTTTCAATCCGTTGGCATGATTTTCTAACACAGTGAGCAAGCTATCAATCGCATCATTGGATGCATTGATATTCGACAGATTCGCTTGAGTTTGCGCAATCAGCGCGTAGACATTCACAATATCGCGGACATCGGCTTGCGTACGTTCGAGCACCGCCAAGGATGCGTGCGCGGTTTCAAGCGTTGCTTGTTGACGTTCCAATTCACCGACAGTAGCCTTCAAATCGGCTTCGGCGGTCTTGGTGAGATTCGAATAAGAGGCCATCCGCTTATACGCATCGGCGGCTTTTTCGAGATGACCTTCCCGCCGATAAGCGACGGCAATCATTTCAAGCGTTTGGGAAATGCGTGTATCCGAACGGGGTTGATACGCAAATTCGATTTCCAGCGAATCTTCGAGCGCTTTATGGGCATCACCCCAGCGTTCCAGAATCGTGTACAAACGACCTAAGGTGCGCAGGCGATTGGCAATTTGCACAGCTTGATGGGTGGGGTCCATATACACAATGGCTTTATGATAGGACGTGACTGCGCTGGTGATATCGCCGCTATGTTCTTGGGCATACGCCAGTAGATCGAGCGTTTTCACAATGCGGACGTTGATTTGCTTCGGCAAACCTTCTTCAATATCCAGCGCACGCCGGAGGGCATCAATAGCTTCTTGGTGACGCTTGGCTTCGAGCAAGGTATGGGCATAGAGTCGCAATGTTTCGGCAATTTCTTGAGTCTTAGCCTCATGATGTTTCAACGCTTCAACAAACGCTTCTTCAGCCTCCGTCCACATGGACTGGGCGCGATAGGCTTGGCCAATCGCGCGATGAGTCAGGGCAATTTCAAGCGGGGGCGCGTCGGTGGTGATACTCAGGGCTTGATTCCACGCTAAACGTGCATCTTCAAATTGCTCCGTAATCGCCAAGGCACGGCCATAACCCCGCAGAGTTTGGGCCCGTTCGCGCGGGACTGTGCTGGCAGGTTGATATTCCAAGGCTTGCTCATAATAGTAGAGTGCTTCGTCATAATTTTGGGCATCACGCAACAAATCTGCGAGTTTGGCCGTCACCGCACCGAGTTCTAATTCCGTGCCGTAATGTTCCGTTTCTTCACGGGCTTGCTGATAGAGAATCGTCGCCTCATCAAATTGTTCCATCGCGATATTGGAATCAGCCAACTTCAGCAAAATCTTGCGGTGATCTTCATAAGCAGGTGGATTCGCGGTTTCAAGCGTATCGAGGGCGTTACGATAGGCCAACGCCGCTTGGGGATATTGTCCCTGTGCTTCATTGCTTTCGCCAAGCGATTGATAGACACGCGCCATATGGACGACATCCACATCCGGTAATTCACGGAGCATACTGAGCGCCGATTCGTAGACACGAACTGCTTCAGAATATTGGTTACTCCCCGCATAAAGCTGGGCCAGTTGCGTATAAATGCGGGCCGCATCACCCGTATGTGTTTCGGGATTAATGATATCAGCGGCTTCTTGTGTCACTTGAATAGCGATATCCGTATCGCGTTTTTCAAGATGAATCTGCGCGATTTGTTCTAAGAGTAGCGCCCGATATTGTTCGTCGGGTTGCCGTTCAATAGCCAGATGATAGTGCTCAATGGCTTGATCATGTTCCAGCAATTCCATATGGGCATAGGCGGTTTGTTCTTGCGCGAATGAATAGGTATGATCATTCACCTGTACACCCTCGTGGAAGAGTGGCGCATAGGTATCAATACTCTTTTGCCATTGATGGAGTTGCCAGTGGCATTCGGCCATATCACGGCGCGCACTCCATGCATATTCCGTGCTGGCATAATGTTTATCGGCAATAGCCAGCGCTTGTTCGGACAGGGGCAAGGCTTCATCTGCCCGTTGACTGGCCAACAAACTCCGCACCACCAGATTAATCGCGAGGAGTGCTAATTGGGGACGTTCATTATCGCGTAAAGCGTCACTGCGTCCGGCCAAAACACTCATCCAGCGGCCAAGCGTGGTTTGATATTCATAGGGCCGATCCATATCAAGATAAGTCAGCGCGTGGCGGCAAATCAAGTAGCCCAAATATTGCAAATCTGCGGGCGGACGTTTATCCAAATGTTGGAGCGCTAATTTACTGGCATCCAGCGCATCGTCAAAACGCTTGGCATCATAGAGCGCATGATGCAAGGCGACCATTGTCATAAAATAGCTACGGAAATGCTCATCGGGGTCTTTATGCGTCGAAGCTCTACGATAATTAGCAATCGCGCGTTCAAGTTCGCCATTGGCTTGATAGGCATCCGCTAAATGATGCAAGGCAACCCCAATACGATGTTCATCGCGGGGTAAGGCACCTTGCGCCTGGTCGACTTCATTCAAATAAGCGGTGAGGGCTTTTTTATGTCGTCCCAAATGCCATTGGGCGCGTCCCATCACGCGATAGGCGTCGGCTTGAATACGAGCCATGGGACGTTTTTCTTCTTTTTGCAGAGCTTTAATCGCCGCTTCACCCTGACGGATGGCTTCATTGGGATTCTGGTCAATAAAGTTCAAGGCGGCCAGCAAACTTAAGGATTTCCCGTAAAGATAATAATCGGGATTCTCTTTTTGTTTTTGGCTCTCTAGAACGGTTTCAAATTCAGATTCGGCTTCTTTAAATTTACCCTGACTAGCATAGGCGGTGCCCATTGCTAAACGGGCTTCCAAAGCAAGGGGGTTCTCATTCGACAGCGCATCAATTGCCAGTTGATAGCCGCGAATGGCATTCTCGAGATCTTCTTGGAGATGGTAAATTTTCGCGCGCAAATAAGCCGTGCTGGAATCTTGTTGATTGGCAATGGCTTCGAGCGCTTCGGCATAAAGTCCGGCCAGTAAATAACTTTCGGCCCGTTCTTTAGCGGAGAGATTGCCCGCTTGATCGAGGGCTTCCATCATCAAATCCCACTGCTGACTAGCCCGATAAATCCGCGCCCGTTCGGCGAAGGTATCCGGTTCTTCATCTAGGACGCCCAGCGCATCGTTATAACGGTCTTGCTTGCGATAGAGCATAGCCAGCCCAATCCGCAAGACATGAACGGAATCATCGTTGTCTAGCTCAAAAGCGAGCTTGGCCGCATGTTCAAGTTGTTTCGATGCTTTGCGATAGAGGCCTTTTTGGTCCGCAATGAGCGCCGACACCGTAAAGACTTCGGCAATTTCATGATCGCTACTGTGTTTTTCGGCGAGTTGTTGCGCTTCGTTAATCTTATCTTCGGCTTTTTCGATGTCGCCCGATTTCACATAATCCAACGCATCATGCATTAAGCGATTCACGTCCGCCCGTTTACCCATCAAGCGCGGCGTCGGCGTGTCAGCGCTGAGATATTGGGGCGCATATTCGCGGAAATAGGAGCCGAGCGTCATATTCATTTTGTGGACAACATCATCCATGTGCTGACGTTGCGCTTGGCGCAAGGTATAGACAATTTCATTTTGATAGCGATAAATCATTTCAGCGGTTTCGCTGTGCCGACGGGCAACCGTCATGGCCCAGCGCCGTCCGCGTTCACCAATTTCATTGTCGGGTGCATGTAAATCGGACGTGGCCAGCCGTTCCCAAATCAGAGGATGGGCTTGGTAACGATTACCGGGGCGTTCATCGCGTTGCACAAAACCGCGCCGCGCCAAGAAAGCTAAGCCGCGATAACCCATTAATTCATTGCGGATATTGGCAATGCTCAAAATAGCGTCCAAGCAAGCGCCTGTGCTCGGTAAGGCACCAAGGGCTTGCAAAATCGCTT
>JBNLCD010000178.1:0-9757 GCA_050303635.1 Anaerolineae bacterium | reverse complement strand
TTGGTCATCGATGCCTTAGAATTCGAAGGTTTCACGAACATCTATGTTGATCCCTTCAGTTTACTACCTGCACTGGGTGCCATTGCCATGCTTGAACCAACAATTACCGTTCAAGTGTTTGAAAATCAGGCCCTCACAAACCTTGGTCCTGTAATTTGTGCCAGTGGACGACCACGTCGGCGCGGTTCAAAGCCTGCCATGCAAATTAAGATTACGCTTGCCAATGGCCGGACTATTCAACATAACTTATTGCCCGGCGAAATTTGGTCAGCACCAATTTCACCCGGTCAAGTTGCCGAAGTTGATGTCCGCATTGGGCGTGGCTTAAAAGTCAATGGCAAGCGCCGTTTCCGTAAGAAGGTTACGGCTGGTGCGGCAGGAATCATCTTTGATGCGCGGGGCCGTTCACTTAATATTTCAGATATCAACAAACGCGCTGAAGCATTTAATCTATGGTGGACTGGTGTTAGCAATGAAGCTCTGCAAGGTTGGGAAAAATGGGCTAATGCCGAAGCACCTGCGAAATCAGAAGAAGCCACTTATTCAGCTCGCGAACTTGAGCAACTCCAAGCAATGATTGCGAAGGAGATGGTTAAAATTGACGATGAAGAGGAAGAGGGTTAGCACATGGATTTTTATCCCAAATCAACCCTAATGGTCGAAAAAACAAAAATATATCGTGATCGAGTTTTGCCGCCGGGGGTGTTTGGTCGCGTCGCCGTTAACCGGAATGAATCGGTTCAACCTCATAAAGTTGTCGTTGATGGGGAACGGCCTCAAGATTTTCAAATTATTGATGTGGCAAATCAATATGGCATCAAGCCTGACAATATTGAAAAATTGGCTGAACTGATTGCGGTTCAACCCGGTGAAGAGGTCGAGGCCGGGCAACTTTTGGTCAATGTCAAAGGTCGACGTGCTCAGAAAAAAGCGCCCCACGCGCCCGCTCCGGGTCGAGTGAGCATGATCGATAATGGGCGTATCATCTTGCAAATAAATCCTGTTCCTGTGCAAATTGCGGCGCGTATTCCGGGCCGTGTAATTGATGTCATCGGTAATCGCGGTGTCCGCATTGAAACTGCGGGAACATTAATTCAATGTATGTGGGGCAATGGTAAATTTACCTACGCCGGCTTTGGGTTTGAGCCCGAAGAAGGCTTAGCGAGTATGGCCGCTCGTGACTCGCGACTTGAAGGCGGGTTACGCGGACGCGTATTCATCTTAGAACGCGAATTGACCCCGAATGATATTGAAGTTGTCATTAAAAATCGTGCGGCAGGCTTGGTCGCAATTACCATGCCTTATCAACTGAAATCAGCGGCTGAAATGGTTGATTTCCCAATTTTGTTAACGGATGGATTTGGCAAACGCCGTGCTTCAGAACGTATTTTCAATCTATTGCGGCGCTACGCGGGACGTAATCAAGCGGCATTTGATGCACATACACCGGGTCGCTGGCAAAGTGATCGACCTGAAATTATCATTCCATCTGCTTCACAAGAGGCGAATCCGCCGTCATCCGCCGATATTCCGCTCCGCATCGGATTACGGGTTAGAGTTAATCGTGCACCCCATCAAGGTGCATTTGGTGAAATTACAGGCTTGCCAGATTCGCCTGAAGCCATTGATAATGGCTTGCGTACTTTAGTCGCTCGTGTCAAACTAGATTCGGGTCAAACGCATGTGATTGCGCTCAATAATATTGAGATCTTAAGCTAATCACTGGCCAGTTGTAAGAAACAGAGTAATAATAATGGAGTAGTTTAGACCTGCATGTATAGCCAACCATAAAATGACTGTCTGAGGATAAATTTAGCCCATTAAAAATCAAATTATTTTGAAACAGGTACAATTTATCCAAATATGTTATAAATGGATATGAAACTCAGCAGGGAAACTGCTACAATAGGTAGTGTTTTATAGTACAGAAATTAACCTTTTGGCGTGAATAATGTATAAACTTTTTAACCTAACAACGCGCCGCATTGAGGGGAGATAAGCTAAATGGGCTTTGATGACGATTTGCTGGAAGGTTTGGATGATTTAGGTGACGAACCTTTTCCAAGCGATGACTTCGAGGACTTCCCGGATAACCTTGACGACGATGAGGGGGGTCCCAGTTCGGTCTTCTTAATCGCCGGTGGACTCATTGTGGCGGCATTTTTAATTCTTCTAGTCATCGTTATTTTAGTTATTGGGACAGGCGGCGATAGTTCTGGAGCAGAAACTGCTACGGCTGTCGCGGCAACCAATAATGCTGTCGGGACAAAATTTGCGGCAACTTCAACCCGCTTGGCAATTGTGAATGCCACGGGTACTGAAGAAACGCGTCTCCAAAATGAGCAAGGCACGGCGGAATCAATTGCCCAAGCCACCAATGCTCAGGCAACAGTTGATGTCCAATTGGACGCTAGCCGGACTGCGATTGCTTTTGATGCAACCAGCACAGAAGTCGTCCGGTTGACCGAGGTTCATCAACAATTTAATGGCGAAACGCTTACAGCGATTGCTCTAACGCCAACCGCCACTCCATTGCCAACCCTTGAATTCTCAGTGGTTGATTCCAATGGTAATCCGTTGCCGAATTGTACGCTGATTGAAGTTTATATTGATGATGGTGATGGTACCTTTAATCCTGCACCATTCTCAACAACACCCGAACCGATTGGTGATTGTGTTGTGCCTGAACCGCCAGCTACAGCCACACCAACGATTACACCTGAACCATCCCAAACCAATACACCGCAAATTATTCCGAGTCTAACACCGGACACATCAACCGAAGCGACGGATACGACTGAGACAACCGAAACAACACCTGAAGATGGCTCAACGGGTGGCAGTCTTCCGCCGACTCCAACGCCGGTTGAAGGTGGAGCGGCTGGCTTTGAAATCGAAGCCAACGAAGGTGAAATCGTTGTCTATGCGCGCTACGCTCCGGCGGGTGCAAGCAGTCAAGTTTTTCAAATTGGTAGCACCCCAACCCCAACCCTAATTCCGGGTAGTGGTGATCCCTTGGTAGCGGTCATTGTGGCCCAACCGGATGGTAGTTTCACTTTGTCTGGTTTACCAGCAGGTAATTACTGGTTGGTGATTAATGGTGATCTGGTCGAATTTGCAGTTCCAGATGAACCTGCTATCTTGGAAATTCCAATCAATGGTGCTCCGGTTCCCGTATTGGTCTATCCCAATATCGAATTTCCACCACCGCCGACCATTACTCCGACCCCGTCCATTACACCAACGGCTTCGAACACGGTTCCGCCAGAAGTAATGGCCTTTACCGAAACAGCAATTGCGCAACAAACAGCGTTTGCTTCTCAATTCCCGACTGTTCAAACCATTGTTGGTGAAGTAACAGATACGCCAGTTGCCACTGAAACAGAATTGCCGAATACGGGTTTCTTCGATGAGCTTGGCTCAGATGCAACACCGAGTGGTATCCTGTACCTAGCTTTGCTCGGTGGCTTGATGATTGTCGCAATTATCGTTATCCGCCGCGTACGGTCATCCATCAACTAAATACAGTCCAAATCGAACTGAATGAAAACGGCTCACAGAAATTGTGAGCCGTTTTTTTGTATATATCCAGCATATCGCCTTATTAATCGCAACAAATTGTAATCTTACAATTCATTACAATTATTTAATTTCAGATTAACTTACAATTTTTATACTTCAGAGGTATTTATTTATTGAAATTTGTAAAGTAATTGACATGCCTCATATTTTAATTATTGATGATGATCGTCATCAACTCACGATGTTCAATGCTATGCTAATGCCGCTTCAATTCGATGTTTCTCTCTATACCAGTGCCGAAGATGCTTTACGCGATATATCTGATATTTCACCAGATATTATCCTCCTTGATTTGGCCTTGCCTCAAATGAATGGGTTTGAATTCACAAAACAGCTCCGCCAAATTGATGAATGGGCGCATGTTCCTATTGCGGCCATTTCAGCCCAATATACAAGTACGAGTATGATGGTTGAATCATCAAATACTATCCAGTTTGATCTATTCTTATCCAAGCCGATTTCATCACACGAACTTCGCGAAGGTGTATTGAATTGCCTTGATTTCTAATCTCAATTACCAATTCATGAAATCAAATAGGCATTCCGATTCCAGAATATTCTGCTAAACATCTGGCGTGACGGCTTGTTAAGGATCTCTTGCGACAGATGAAACAAGTACTGTAATATCATAGTCTATTGACTGTGCTAGAAAGATATCGCCTGTTATGCTGACTGAAAACCAACCTTTGCAAAATCGCTCTGTCCATATTTCGCGAATAGCGCGCTTACAATATGGACTAGTTATTGGTTTAGGCGTCGCTGTCTTAGTGCTAGGCATTTGGTCGAGTTCACTATTTAGCTCATTTCGGTTACGTTTAAACAATGTGCAATATACTCAGCGCGAGGCATCAGGCGACGTAGTTTTAGTGGCAATTGATGATAATTCGTTAGCTGAATACGGACGGATTAGTGATTGGCCGCGTACGCTTCATGCCGATCTTATCAATGCTTTAACGGCTGATGGTGCAAAAGTTGTCGCTTTCGACGTGCTTTTTGCCGAACCAAGTCAAGATCCTGCCGAAGATGAAGCTCTCGCCCAAGCAATGGATGATGCCCGCCGGAGTCCAGCGCGTACACGCGTGGTTATGCCGATTGCCGGTGATCGCTTAATTGAGACTGATGAACCCTATCAAATTCAGTACGGAAGCTTTATTCATCCCACCCCAATCATTTCGCAAAATGTTCGCAATTTTGGGTTTGTGAATGCCATTCCCGACAGTGATGGTGTTTTGCGTAGTCAACATATCCGCGCGCTGAATACAGAAACTGGTCGTTATGAAGTTCCGCTCAGCGTAGCCGCCTATGTCACTTATTTCAATGTGTCGTATGCCATGCTCGAAGATGAACGTATTTATCAACCTACGGATGATAGCCAGATCTTTCTACTTGATATGGAAGTCCCCATAGATGATAAAGGCCGTATGCTCATTAATTTCTTTGGGAATCCTCAAGTAGATGATTCATTTGCCGTCTATTCCTTTAAAGATGTGGTGCAGGGTAACACACCTGAAGGCACGTTCACGGATAAAATTGTACTTGTTGGAATGATGAATGCCACGGGTTTAACCGATACTTATTTTGTTCCGCTGAGTCTGCAAGGGGAATCCATGCCGGGTGTCGCCGTGCATGCCAATATTGTTGAGACCCTGCTGAATGAATGGTTTCTCACAGAGCAAAGTCCGTTGTCCCAAGCCATCATCATTGTGCTGTTGGCAATGTTTGTCTCGGTACTTTTTACGCAATTATCATGGCGCTTTATCTTAGGCACGGTTGTTGTTTTGGTGATTATCTGGCTGACCGGAGCTATTTTATATGGCAATATCAGTTTCACCGTAATGAATCTATTTGATCCGATCCTTGCCATCACTCTACCCATGCCAATTGCCTTAGCGGTAAATGTTTATCTCGAAAGTAACCGACGTCGCTGGATTGAAATATTGCTGAATAGCGCCATGCGAAGCGCGAACCAACATCTCGACAAAGACTTGATTATTCAGACAGTAGCCAACGATGCGGAACATATTTTAAGCGCCAAACAACTTCGGATGTGGCTCTGGGATGATTATGCTGAAACCTTGCAACAGGTCTATCCCGTCGAAGATTTACCCGCGCTTAAATTAGAAAATATTGCAGATGGCGATCCGCTTCTTATGTTAGCTAAACGGACACATGCATCATCCACCCCAATTGAAGAAACCCATTGGATTGGGATTCCCTTGCGCTGGCAAGATCAAGTCTTGGGTATGATCGTCGCGGAACATGAACGCCGCCAACTGAGTTATATTCAGCGCCAAGCGATGCGGTTATTTATATTGCAAACAACTGCGACACTGGCTAATGTTCAACTCTATGATGAAACCCAAGATTTGAGCGAATTCAAAACGCGTATGATTCGCATGGCTTCGCATGACCTCAAAAATCCAATTGGTGTGGTCTATGGCTATGTTGATTTATTGATTGATGATCCGAAATTTGTTGACAAAATAGATACCACGGAACGCCGTTATCTCGATATCGTGATGCAAACGGCTACCCAGATGAATGGTATTGTCGATGATATTCTTAATCTCGAACGCGTCCGTGCTGGCAATAAAATTGTGCGACCCTATTCGTTATATCCGCTTCTTGAAGCCTCCGTGATGCGCTATAACATCCAGACCGAACAAAGATCACAGGAACTTACTGCCAAACTAGCCAAAGACCTGCCCATAATGCTAGGCGATGAACAACAATTGCGTGAAGCCATCAATAATATTGTGGGGAATGCGGTCAAATATACGCCGGAGGGCGGCAAGATTCATATTGGTCTCACTCATGCGGATGACAAAGCGCTTATCACCGTTAAAGATAACGGCATTGGTATTCCCCAAGAAGCCCAAGATCGTCTTTTCCAAGAATTCTATCGTGTCAAAACGCTTGAAACAGTTGATATTCAAGGGACAGGTTTGGGCTTGAGCTTGGTTAAGTCCATCATAGAGGCGCACAAGGGCCGCGTTTGGGTGGAAAGTGAAGAAGGTCAAGGCAGTACCTTTTTCATTGAATTACCGATTCCCACTGCCGAAGAAGTTGAAAAAGCCGATAAAGAAAGTTTCTTTTAGCAGAGATTCAAACTCCAAATTGTCCGGTGGGTGAAAATCAGGTCTGTGCTACAATGACGCAGATAATTTTTGCCCATAATAGGACATAAGTTGAATGCGAAACGCACGGCTAGCCAATCTGATTTTATCATTCCTCATCGCCGGAATTGCCCTCTGGCTCTATATGACCACTGCCGCTCCCGGTATTATGGTTGGAGGCGGTGTTGAAAGTGAAACGGCGCAGTTGCAACGGGTGGCTAATCGGTTAGGCATTGCCCATAGTACAGGTTATCCGCTCCACACGCTCATGGGTTATCCGGCCGCGCGTCTCGCCGAAGCATTCGATCAAAATCCTTACACGTGGATTACGTATACCTCGGCACTAGCGATGGCTCTGGCGCTTGTCCTATTTTTTCAACTTCTGAATGAAGTCACGACACCCCCTGCCGCCGTAGCTGGCACGTTTTTGCTTATGGTCACCGATAATGTCTGGCATATGAGTACCGTCACCGAAACGCAAGCACTTAATGCGGTGAGTTTAATTGGCTTACTGTGGATGACAATTCTCCATCTCAAATATCCCGAACGACGTGCCCCCCTTTTCTGGATAGCTATTTTTGCTAGCTTCGGCTTGGCCAATCATCGGACCAGTTTAATTGGACTCGGCGCGGCAGGTTTAGCCGTTTTTAGTACGGGTCAATGGCTCAAATTTAAATGGCGCACGTGGGCATGGTTAGCCATCTTATTTATTGTGCCGCTTGTTGTCCTCTATGGTTATTTATTTGTGCGTGTCCAGGATCCAAATGTCGTCTTTAGTATTCGTCCCACCTGGTTCCCCTCCGAACTGGATAATCAAGATGTCGTCGATGTAATTCGTGGCACCCTGCAAAGCGGCGAAGGTCTCGAAGGCAATATGCGTCTCCCTGCTGATGAGATTCCGGACCGCTGGCAATTCGTCCGTACCAATTTAAATGCAGAATTGGGCCAAATTGGCGTGATTTTGGGTGTAATCGGCTTGATGCTCTTAGCGGGTAAAAAATGGCGGTGGTGGCTCGTTCTTGGCGCTTATTTTGCAGTTTGGATACTTTTTCTCATGGCATGGCGGCTCGATTGGAAAAGTATCATCTATTTCCATGCGCTGACAATGCCGCTCATTATGGGTTTAGCTGTTTTAGCCGGTTGGATGGTCCAAGAACTGCTCGAAAATTGGACCACCCGCTGGCGTAATCCCGTTATGATGGGAATTTTTAGTTTGCCGCTCTTCTGGTTTGCCTTGACGACCTATCAAGATAATCGTCCTGTGCGAGATTTAAGCGAAGATACGCTCGGCACCACTTACTATAATGAGATGGCTTATCTGCCCGCCCATACGTGGTTCTATGGCGGCGGTTGGTCACCGGATACCTTCATTTTGCTCGAATATTTAGATGAAACAGGTCGTCAAGATATTGTGCCGCATGGTGGTTTTGATGCCGACCTGGTCGCGGAATCTGCCCAACACCTCGACCGCACCGTCATCATTACCCCATCCACCCGTGGCTTTTTCGGACTCTACAGCGGCTCCACCTATTTTCATGACCGTGGTTTGGCATTTTCGGGCACGGCCTCACCAATCTTTTTCCAAGTTCACCCTGCCTTAGATTCGCGTCTCACGGCAGAAGCTGAAGCGCAAACGGTAGTTGATTATCCGATGACGTCCGAAATTGATTTATACAGTTACACTATCGAATTTCAGGACGATCGCATCTATTTGGACTTCTACTGGCAAGCCAATACAGCTCCCACCCAACCCTATTCGGTATTTACCCATCTGCGGAATTATGATGTTGCCTGTGATATGGATACCTTCAAAGGGGTCTTAGCCCAAGACGATTCCAGTAGCACAGTGCGCAATATGCACCCAACCCAGTGGTGGCAAGCCGAAGAAATCGTGAAGGATACTTACTTCATCACGTGGGACATCAAAAATATTCCAGACCAAGCCGGAATTGTCGTGGGTATGACCGCCAATGGGCAAGTAGTCGGCGAACTTTGTATTCCGCTGACTACTATTGCACGAGATAATTAAGCTAATTCTTCATCAATAGACGGCTTGATGCCAAATCTATTCCACAAAAACGGTGAGGTAATACATAAAACAGCACCAAGAAACGCCACACCCCCGATAAAGAGTGAAGCATCGAACCAGAAACGTTGCGGGTAGAGCCGAATCAGAGTATCCGATGAGTAGAATTGCCATGTGCCATCTTCAAAAAATAGGCCGTGGAAATTGTCGAAGAAGAAATCCCAATTGAGAAAAACCGCCGCGACGATTACGATAAGCGCTACCATCGTAAAAATTGCACCGTGGCGCAATCCATAGAAAAATAAATGACGTGAACCCGGACGCCGCAACAGCAAAACACCTGCCATCACAAAAAAACTGCCCGTAATCATCATGATTTGGAAGGCGGCCAAGGTTACAACCTGCACATCTTCCATATGTTGCAGTTCGCCTTGTTTAAAAGCGGATTGTCCATCAATTTCTAAATCGCCGAGATAACTAATATCCTTGGCTTCCACAATATAGCGAATCCCATAGGGGCCATATTCCAAGCGATCATCTTGACTGAATCCATATTTATCCGCCGGAAAATCACTGCGATTATATTCCCAACGCAAAAAAGTTTCAGTCATGGCCAAGCGTACACTGCCTAAAACAAGTACAAAGGGAACCATCAGAATAATGACCAGTTGTAAAAAACGATGCCACTTGCGTACTTCAAATGGAGCTGGTGCTTCCGGTAAGGGGTTTACAGATTGATCGGTCATGAAGAATTAACCTTCTCCTGCTAAGATATATTCAAGCACCATATCATCTACAATTTGCTCAACAGGCGCATGATCATCAGTAAAAATAACATCAGATGGTTCGACAGGGACCAGGGTTTCAAGCGCTAAGTTCAAGGAACGGATCAGCAAGGGATATTCCTCTGGATCTAGTCGCGCGGTATTGGTGACTAAGTTTTCAACAGCGGTAGGTTGTTTGGTTGCCACTAAAATCGTATTAAATGAGTTGGGTACGTCCATTGCATACAGATTCGGATAGACTTCTAGCA
>JBNLCD010000177.1:0-9774 GCA_050303635.1 Anaerolineae bacterium | reverse complement strand
GAAGTCCACACCTATGCTGAACAAGCGACCCTTGGCGGCGGCATTATTCATCTGGGTGCGACCAGCATGGATGTCGAAGATAACGCCGATGCCCTGCGTCTGCGCGAAGCCACCGATTTAGTCTTGGTGAAGCTGGGTGAGTTATTGGGCGTACTCGCCGATAAAATCGATGAGCATGCGAATACGGTGTGTATGGCCTTCACCCATATTCAACCCGCTGAACCGACCACCCTTGGCTATCGTCTGGCCTTTTATGCCCAAGATTTATTGGCTGATTATCAAGCGATTTTGCTGGCCCGCCACAATATTCGCGGCAAAGGTCTCAAGGGAGCGGTTGGCACCTCGGCTTCATACACGCAATTACTCGAAGGTACCGATTTCACGCCGCGTGATATGGAAGCGCATGTGATGCAAGCGCTCGATTTGGAAGCTTTTGAAATCGCCAACCAAACCTATCCGCGCCGCCAGGATTGGGCTGTCGTCAGTACCTTAGCCGGTTTAGCAATTACGCTCAATAAATTTGCCTTTGACCTGCGCATTTTACAAAGTCCACCTTTTGGCGAATGGCGTGAGCCCTTTGGCAAATCGCAAATTGGGTCGAGCGCGATGCCCTTCAAACGCAATCCCATCAACGCCGAAAATATGAATAGCTTGGCGCGCTTGGTGGCAGGCTTACCCGATATTCTGTGGCAAAACGCGGCCTACAATTTGCTCGAACGGACGCTAGATGACTCCGGTAATCGCCGTGAAGTGTTGCCCACCGCTTTCCTCGCCACCGACGAACTTCTCAAACGCATGTTACGCCTTGTGACGAAAACAACGGTGGATGATTTTGCCGTCCAGAAAAATCTTGATATTTATGGCACTTTCGCGGCCAGCGAACGTCTGCTCATGGAAGCGGTCCGCCAAGGCGGCAATCGCCAAGTTTTGCATGAAGTCATCCGCGAAAACAGTTTGATCGCATGGCAAGCCGTGCAACAGGGCAAAGCCAATCCATTGACCGATTTACTGGCGGAAGATGAGCGTTTGACCGACCTGCTAGCCAGCGAGGCTATTCGCAATTTATTGAAATATGATGATTATGTGGGAGATGCGCCGGAACGCGCGCACAATCTCGCCCAAATTATTCGTACTGAGGTGCAATAAGATGTCCATTCAAGCAATAATCTTTGATATTGGCGGCGTGCTGTCACGTCGGGTCGATTTTCAGTGGATTGAAAAATGGGAAGCCAGACTTAATGTTCAACACGGCGAACTCACGGATTTTGTCTGGGAAAATGAACTCGCCAAACAAGCCGTTATCGGCGATGTAGAACCGGTCGCAGTTTGGGATTATTTGGCCGAGCAGGTTAAGCTGAATGATGAAGAATTGCTCGATCTGCAAGAAGATTTTTTTCAAGGTTATGCCTATAACGACGAACTCCTCGCCTTTATTAGCACCCTGCGGTCTCACTATAAAACCGCTATTTTAAGCGATGCATGGATTGATGCGCGGATGAATTTGGAACCTGTCATCAATGACGACCTATTTGATGTCATCTATTTCTCAGCCGAACAAGGCATGGGCAAACCCAATCCCGCCTTTTATCAGAAATTACTAGATGAACTCGGCGTTCAGCCTGAAGAAGCCATCTTCATTGATGACCGTGTCGGTAATATCGAAGGCGCGGAAGCCCTTGGCATCCACGGTATTGTGTTCACCAATACGGAGGATGTGCTAGAGCAGTTGGCCGAATATTTAGACAACGAAGTACTTGCTTAAACAGTAGGGACGGGAAATTTCTCGTCCCTCTATTTTTGTCGGGTGTCCACCGACATTAAGATAAAACACAGCAATTTTCCAAGAGAAAGAGTTTCCAAGCTTTTGTAAAAGCTTGTCCAAAACTTTTAGAAATGGCTTTATTCAGGCGCACTCAAAGTTTTTTGGTATTACCTTTTTTACAAAAAAGGTGATGAATCTTTTTCCAAAGATGATATAAGCCCATTTAAGTGATTAAGTAAACTAAACAATCAAATAATCAGGAGAGAGTAACAACATGGTTCCGACCGCTACCCGTGCCACTGACACTTATTTAGAACGCTATATTCCAATGCCGATTGCTGGCGAATTTGAAGGCAAACATATTGTCACCGTCGAGCAATTTGCCCGCGCCGATTTGGATATTATTTTTGAGGCAACCCGCAAAGTGCGCGCCGCTGTCCAACGCGGTGAACGGGGCATTCCCGATTTGCTCTCAAACAAAGTTTTGGCGACCCTCTTCTTTGAATCAAGTACGCGCACCGACTTATCTTTCCAAGCCGCGATGAGCCGTCTGGGTGGCCGTGTGATCGGGGCCAGTAATGGCATTAGCTTCTCATCTGTCTATAAAGGCGAAAACTTGGCCGATACGGTGCGCGCCGCCGGTTGTTATGCCGACGCGATTGTGCTCCGTCATCCGGAAGTGGGCGCATCCTACAAAGCCGCTTATTATCTTGATCTGCTCGAAGAATCCCTTGGTCAACGGACGGTTTTAATAAGCGGTGGCGACGGGATTGGTGAACATCCCACCCAAGCCTTGCTCGACCTCTTCACTTTGTTGGATTATAAGGGTCGCGTCGATAACTTGAAGATTACCTTGGTGGGCGATCTCAAATTTGGTCGGACGGTGCATTCCCTCTCGAAATTACTCGGTCTCTATGAAGCGCCGAATTCTGTCATTAATATGGTCGCGCCCGAAGCCTTGAGCATGCCGCAAAAAATCTTGGATTTCTTGGATACGCGCCCCATTCAATACTATCAAACCACCGATTTGAACGAAGTTTTGGCCGATAGTGATGTCATTTACTGGACCCGTGTTCAGGAAGAACGTTTTGAAGATAAAGCCGAATATGAAGCCATTCGCAACGACTTCATCATGACACCCTATGTACTTGCCCATACCAAACAAGACGCCATCTTGATGCACCCGTTGCCGCGCAAGCATGAAATGGGCACCACCACCGATCATGATTTGCTCGATAAAGACCCGCGCGCCGTATACTTCCAACAAATGCAAAATGGGATGTATGTGCGGATGGCCTTGCTCGCGAAAGTCTTGGGAGTATCAAGTCTGTGAGCCAAGTTTTACGCATCAATGGCATGCTCGACCCGCACGTGCATTTGCGGGATTTGGATTGGTCACATAAAGCCACCTTCGCCAGTGAAACCCAAGCGGCACTGGCGGGGGGCTATTGGGCAATATTTGATATGCCAAATACGGCACCCTCAACCGTAAGTCCAGAAGCCTTGCAGACCAAACTCCAGAAAATTGATAACACAGCCTATTGTGATTGGGGCATCTATTATGGTGCCTCTCAATCGGGCAATTGGGATCGTTTTACAGAAGTCAGCGCCGCAACGTGTGGTCTCAAAATGTATAATAACGACACCACCGGTGATTTACTCATTGCTGACCAACATCTGCGGGATAAGCATTATGCCATGTGGCCCGCAGATCGCGTGATTGCCGTCCATGCTGAAGAAGAAACGGTCCTCGATATTCTGGAACTCGTGCGCAAATATCGTAAACACACCCATTTTTGCCATATCAGCACCGCCGCCGAAATCCAATATTTACGGGATGCCAAAGCTGAAGGGTTACCCGTTTCAATTGGCGTCTGTCCACATCATCTCTATCTCACCCAAAATGATATAGCCCGTTTAGGGCCGTTCGGGTTGATGAAACCGGAACTCAAAACCCAAGCCGATGCGAATGCCCTGTGGACAGCCTTGGCGGATGGCACGGTGGATATTATCGAATCTGATCATGCGCCGCATACGCTCGCCGAAAAACAATCTGACAAACCACCTTTTGGCGTACCCGGACTGGAAACCACCTTGCCCCTGATGGCCCTTGCCGTTAAGGAAGGTCGCATTACACTGGAACGTATGCTTGAATTGCTCACCAACGCCCAAAAAATCTGGAGTATTTATCCCGCCGCAGACACATATACGCTCGTTGATATGGATACGAAATTCACCATCGAACGCGAAAACTTACGATCAGCGTGTGGTTGGTCACCATTTGAGGGGATGCAAGTCTACGGCCAAGTGCAGGAAGTCTGGATACGGGGTAACAAGGTATTTGCTGATGACGAGGTTTTAGTAGATACTGGTTTCGGTACAAATCTATTTGGAAACTAGGAGGCTTGGTATGACTGAACAGAACCTGCATGGCCCCAATCCGGCTGATATTTATCCCTTGCCGCAACATAAGCGCATGGTATTCCTCAAAAATATCATCACCAACCCCCAAATCGAAGTTGGCGATTACACCTATTATGATGATTTTGAAGATCCGCATTCGTTTGAGAAAAACGTCCTCTATAACTTCCCTTTTGTGGATGACAAGCTCATTATTGGCAAATTCTGCTCAATTGCCTCTGGCGTGAAATTCATCCTGAATGGTGGCAATCATCGCATTGACCGTTTCACCACCTATCCGTTTGAAATTTTCGGCAATGGCTGGGAAAAAGTTCAGCCCGATTCTTATCCCAATAAAGGCAATATCGTCATTGGGCATGATGTGTGGCTGGGTTATGGCGCGGTCATTATGCCCGGTGTCACGATTGGCAACGGCGCAATTATCGGCACAGGTGCTTTTGTCACCAAAGATGTGCCACCGTGTGCCATTGTCGGGGGGAATCCTGCGCAAATTATCCGCTATCGGTTTGATGAAGCAACAATTGCCGCTCTCGAAGACATTGCGTGGTGGGATTGGGATATCGAAAAAATCACGCGTAATCTTCCAGCGATTTGCAGTACTGATATTGAGCAATTACGGGGAGTCGAATAATTTTGCTGAGATCCATTGTCTTAAACTTCTATCAGATCGTCTATCAACGGCTGATGCGTCCGCGTTTATTTAAAATGAGTGCGGATACAGCGCATCATGAAGCAATTGAATCGTTGCGCCGTTATGATCAATCGACGCTAATGCAATGGCTTTTCCGGCAACTGAGCCAGGTAGCATTTAAGTCTAAACCCGTCACTGTCGGCGGCGTTGACTTGCCATTCCCGTTTATCTTAGCGGCGGGTTTGGTTAAAGGCACTGGCTTCGAAACGCCTAAAGAGGCTCAAAAGGCAATCAGCGCAGGCGACAATATTATTCCGGGTTGGCAAACTTTGCCCAATTTATTGCAGGGTGCGCTTGAAATGGGTTCATATACTCGTCAACCGCGCGTGGGTAATTCCGGCACCGTCATGTGGCGTGATGTGGAAACCAAATCCACCCAAAATCGCGTCGGGCTCAAAAATCCCGGTGCGGAAGCAGGTGCCCATTTCCTGAGCAAAAATCAGCCGCCCTATCCGGTGGGAATCAATATTGCGGTCAGTCCGGGTGTCACCGACCCTGAGCTAGAAAAACAAGATGTGCTCGAAAGTGTGGACTTTTTCCTTGAACAACAGGTTCATCCAGCGTGGTTTACGCTCAATTTGAGTTGTCCCAATACCGAAGATGATCCCGGCGGCAATCAGAGTGAAGCCAAAGTGCGCGATTTATGCGGCGCGCTCATTGAAACTTTGCAACCTCATCAGATTCCACTCTGGGTGAAACTCAGTCCGGATCTAGCCGATGACCAATATCAAAAGTTGATTGCGGCGTGTGCTGAAGTGGGCGTCCAAGCCATTATTGCCACAAATACCCTTGGCCAACCCACCCCCGATGACCTCAATCTCACAGCGGGAGTCGGCGGGGGACGTTTACATACTGACGCCGTGCGTGTCGCCGGCTTATTGATGGCCGAAAAACGCACCCATAACTATCAACTTGATATTATTGGGTGCGGGGGTGTCGTGGATACGCAAACCTATCAGGATTTCGTGGATGTGGGCGTTGAAGTCGTGCAATATTGGAGCGGGATGATCTATCAAGGACCGTTACTGGCGGCTCTTTTGCTCGATTAAATTAATTTGCCGCCTAAAGCGCGGCAGGCTGAAGCCGTACCGCTACAATGAAAGACAAGCATGTTAAAACAAGCTAGGTGATGTGTGTGTGTGGTTAATTTACACGCTTGAGTTGGCCCTTGAAACTACTGCTATGTCAAAACAAAACCCAGCCTGCTTTAGCTGGCTTGTTTTTATGAATAGCGGTATGGCTTCAGCCTACCGCGTTGATTGTCACAAATTGGCGCGCATGCTCATTTATGCATCAAACATCGACGTGCGCTGTGGACGCAGGAACTCGTTGATGCTTCCCATCGTGCGGAAAACAAATAACACCATGATCAGATTTTCCACCGCCGCCGGCAAACTGATATACAGGAAACTATAAATCAGCGGACGCGAATAACCTGCCACAATTAGAAAAAACAACACCACAGTATCATAAATAAATGTCGAACCGAAGATCACAACCGGGGCAATAATCACATTCCGCCAGTTAATGGGCGGAAAAACAATATCAATGGCCACGACAATGATGATAAAGGCCAAGGCAGAGGTTCCGGTGGGAGCCACCGAAAGCAAATCGCGCATCACGCCACCCATCAGCGCCCACGGCAACGCCTCTTCCAGCGTCGTGAGAAGTGCCCACGAAACAATGACCATCAGCATCAAATTGGGTGCGCCACCCCACATCTGAAAGATTTTCATAAAAGTCGCATCCAACACGGCGACAATCAAGAGAAACGGGAGACCTATATAATAGAGAGACATAGATTAGTTTTCTTCGTCCTCAAAGAAAGTCAAATCAATGGGTTCCCAGTTGGTGATGACAAGGACCAACTCAAGACGGTTGAAATCAATCAGACTACTCATCGCCGCTTGTTGAAATAATTCATCATCCGTCAGGGTCACGCTCGTGATTTGCCCCAGAATAATATCGCTTGGGAATGCTTGGGTTTCGCCAGAGGTTACCACCAAATCGCCCGGATTAACTTCGGCATCAATATCAAGAAAATTGAGGACCAAATCCCCACTCAGCGTTCCCTGCACCAAGCCGTTTTCCCGACTCGATTGCACCCGCGCATTGACTGAGCTGGTCGGGTCGGTAATCAGCAAAACTTCAGAGCCTGCCGCGCTGACCTGCGTAACCCGTCCGATCAGGCCTGCTTCGCTGACCACCGGATCACCCACTTGAATCCCATGCCGCGTCCCCCGATTGATATGAATCGCTTGCACGCCAGTTGTATCACGCCCAATCACATCGGCAGTCACATAACGCCAATCTTCGCGCGTGGTGTAATTAACAAGTTCCGCCAGACGATCATAATCACTGCGATATTCCCGCAATTCAGCCACTTCCGCTTGTAAATCAACCAATGCCTGTTCTAATTCCGTATTGCGTTGCCGCAAACTCCGAATTTCAGCAACTTCGGCGGCTGTATCTTCAAATGATAAGCTAAAATCGCCAAAGACACTTTCCAATAAGGTTAAAGGCAAACTGCCAACACTTTCGGCGGGTGCCAAAAAGCCAATCAAACTCAAGACAATTAGCGCTAAGCTAATCATGAGCGATGACACAATGGCTACAGTTTTAGGCGAGCGATTACGAAACATACACAACCTCTACCACTGGTTTCTCAAATCGAAGAGTCATTATAGCAGAGCCAACCTGTTTTGTAGGCAGTGGTTATACTACGCTTACTCTAGTGACAGGGATATGGGACCACTTGAATTTGTTGCCAAAAATCAGCGCGTGGAAGCGTTGTGAATTGCAGTGTCACAACATTGTCGTCCATGGCGATAGCATAGGTAATTTCCCATTTAGCTGGATTTTCGGTCATCGGGAGCGGCAACTGTTCATAGTTCACCCACACTTGCGCATCCTCCGGCCAGGCCTGATCCATTTCGAGCCACCATACCGAACATTCATCATTTGGCGGCATATCAAAATGACAGCGGAGCCAAACCACTTGACCGGATTCCAACTCCGGCAGTTCACTTGACATGGAATGTTCTGACCAAGCCCGATCATCGAACAGCGGTTCATGATAATTCATTGTTGATGACCCAATTTTGTAAAGCCATTTTTGGTTTAGCAATATTTTGTTCATGATCAATTCACTGTTTATTTTTGCAAAATTAAGCAAATCACGATTATTTTAAATCTAAATCCAATTAAATTTAAGCGAAAATACAACCAGATTGTACTTCTTTTCACATAATAATTAACATGTTTAAGAAAAGTGTCTTAATCACATGGCAAATTGAAAATTGGAGTTATAATAAGCTTAAGTTAAGTAAAAATTAAAGAATCACTCATTAAGCTCTGGGGGCATATATGACTGATGTAACAGCCCAAAAATTACCACTAAATTCGGATTCATCTAGCTCAAGCGAATCACAAACTGATGTGACCAATCTTGCATTTGTCAATGAAGTGCGCGTTTCTCGCTTGAATATTCTCTGGAAAGCCACCTTGGTAGGCGTCCTCTTTCTCGCGTGGCTCATCATTCTACTGACAAACACATCCGAAAACAGCATCTTCGAACTCATTGTGGCCATTAGTGTCATTTCGGTGGGTAGCCTAGCAACACGCTTTTTCCTCAACCGTGATCACTATGAAATCGCTACGTGGACTTATGCGCTGGGGTTGATTGCCACCATTAGTATGATGGTCTCGTTTGTATCCGAGCCCTATTTTGCTTTTGTGGGTGTTCCGGTGATCTTCGTTTTAGGGATGATGATGTCGGTCCCGAATACGATTATCTTGCTGTTTGTCAGTTATGTCAGCATGGTCACCACGCCCTTCATTCTGCAAGGGAAATTCTCTTTATCTGAAATGGAGCTATTCGCCTATTTCCTCATGGGGATTTCGGCATTACTCGTGATTCAGGTAAGTGGTGAGCTGTACGGCATTGCGGAATGGGCGCTTGAAAGCTATCGGCGTGAGCGTTCAACCGCTAACGCACTCCATGAAAGCCGCCAAGAAATTGAAAAGAGCTTACTCAAACAGAAAAACTTGACACTTCAGGTGCAGGAAGTGAACGAAGAACTTGATGAAGCCCGTCGCGCGGCTGAAATGGCCAAGCATTTCCGCGGGATGTTCCTCGCTAACATGAGTCATGAACTCCGCACCCCACTGAACGCCATTATCGGGTTTAGTGATACCATGCTTAACTTCGCAATGATGTATAGCAATGTAGAATTACCCGGCGAATATCGCGCCGATCTCACCCAAATTCATAATAGTGGAACCCACCTCCTCAACATTATTAACGATATTCTCGACTTGAGTAAAATTGATGCGGGGCGTTTGGAAATTGAATTCACGAAAGTTGAATTAGGTCCACTCGTCGAATCGGTTATGGCGACTGCCGTCGGACTTATTGGTGGCAAACCAGTTGAACTCAAGCGGAATTTACCAGCCGAAATGCCTTCAGTTTGGGGTGACCCCTTGCGGGTTCGGCAAGTTGTCACTAATCTCTATAGTAATGCCGCCAAATTTACTCAGGAAGGTACCATCACCGTCGGTGTTGAAAGCAAAGCCGATACAGTGGTGATTGCCTTAGAAGATACAGGTCCGGGTATTGAACCGGATTTGATTGAGAATATTTTTGAGGCGTTCCAACAAGGTAAAAGTGGTAAACGCCAACAACGGATGGGTGCTGGTTTGGGGCTCGCTATTTCCAAAGAGTTGCTTGAATTGATGGATGGCAGTATTTGGGTTGAATCCGAACTTGATAAAGGGTCGACTTTTTACATAGAATTACCACTTTATCAAGGACAAGATAAATCTGAGGTTGCCGAACCTGCAGATTCTGGCACAACTGTACCGGTAGAGGAGTAAGTTACATGCGAATTATGTATGTGGA
>JBNLCD010000176.1:0-9827 GCA_050303635.1 Anaerolineae bacterium | reverse complement strand
TCCGTATGTTGGTTGAAATCGGTCATTAATTTTCCAGACACTATTTCGAACACCTTCACATGCTTCCCGTCAGCCACCACAACGAACTTCCCATCATCTGTGAAAGCAAGAGAATTGGCCTCATCCTGTACAGGGATAGTGCTAACGAGGCGACCACCGGATTGAATCAAAGTCGGTAACTGAGCAATCAATGCCGGATAGCCATCGAAAGTTTTGACTTGTTCAAGAAAAGCTGTCAAACTTTGATGTTTCTTGGCATACATACCCAAGCGACCTACAAGTTGGCTAGCCAACTGTGTATAATCTTCGTTTAGCAAATGAGCTGACATTTCGAGCGTTGAGCGCAATTGCCGAATTCTTTTGTCATCTGCAAGACTACAATCTTGAATCACAGCAGATACACCATGTACATCCAACCTCGCCTGTAGAAATGCGAAGTCCATCAAACTCGCTCTCCAATGTTCGTTTAAACCAGCCCTGGCTTGTTGATAAGGTTGTTCCGCAAGTTTGCGCGCGTTAGGCGCATTGTCACGGTAAAGCTGTTGCTCCTTGAAGTAATTCGCCAGGTGCTCGTGCCGTGCCTGACCAACTGAATTACTTAAATAACGTGCTTGGACGGCTTCACCGAATTGCCGATGATAAAACCCCAGCAGTACAGCGTTATCTGCCCCACGTTCGACCAAATAAGGTTCAAGATCAAAATACAGTCGTGACCAAACCACAAAGGGCACACGATCTCCAACCGGAGTATGGAAGGCACTTTGGGTAAGCTCTTCCCAATAGACCTTATCCCGTCCCAAAACCTCCAATATTTCCGTTTCAGACAATCCATCGCGGGCCGCCGCTAAATAGCCCATACTGTGCACGACCAAATGTAAGCCGTGATTGGATGGTTCTTCCAAGCGCGCAAACAAATTCTCATTGAGTAAACGCTGGACATCTGGGCCAAGTAAAATTGACTCGTCGTATGAATGCCATAATCGTGCTTCTTCAAATGCCAGTTTGAGATAAAGAGATAGTCCACTATCCGCAAACTTTTGTAGTACTTCGTTCCGTTGTGAGTTCTGCAACGTGCGACCTGCGTCTTGCAACCAGAGATTGAGTAATTTATCAGCATCTTGGTTACCCAGCACTGCAATCTCGCTCAAAGAATCTTCTTCTAGTCGTGACGTGAATGCATCCAGATATAACCCCGGAATACATGAGATGACCAGTTTTACGTTTGGCGGGAGGGTTAATGGTAACCAACGTAAATCATGCGGTGTGTTAGTATTCGAAAGCTGGTCTAAGGCATCTAAGAAAATAATGAGTGGTTGGGCTGGTGTTGCCATGGCCAAAAATCTTGGCAAAATTTCAACGAGACTCTCATAATCTGACGGAATCCTGCCTCGAGATTTATAGCGACGGGCAATACTTTGGCATAGATTTAGAAGTAGCGACTGAATATCTGAGGAGGCGGGGGTTGTTCCGATAAAATGATAGACGATTTCGGCATGTGAATAAGCATGTTGTGTCTGTTCAACCGCCTTACACATCAATGTGGTTTTACCTACACCTGATGGGCCATATAAAATCAGAGGATAATTTGACGAATTTTTCGGGGGCTGTTGGCTGGCAAAGATACGGTTCAAGCCTGAAAAAATACCTTTAGGTCGATTGTTTTCGAGGTCCACTAGATAGGAATAAATTTCATCTAGGCTACTTTTTCGCCCTACAAAATGCTTTGTGCGTTCCGCAATAAATGCATCATAAGTTTCCTGCTCTACATCCAGCGGATGCTTTGTCTCAAATGTGCCGATTTCCTCCTCTATAGCCTGTGCCAATTGCGCATAAACGGCGTTCCCAAATTTGTCGATATCATCACAGGGATATTCCGAAATATTTCTAGGGATGGTTTCACGTAATCGTTGTTTCAAATTCTCCACGCGCTCATTTGGTTCTTCATCGCTGGTGCGAAAAAAACAGAACGCGCCTGTATGAGCATATGGATAGTCGAAGATACCTGCCTGGATTTCTTGCTCCGTAACAGATGTCGTATATTTCATACACTGATACTCTGACCAGTCCAGACCAGCAAGTGCTTCCCGAAGAACAGTCACAAGCTGTGTTTCTACTTTGCCCCAACGATCATAATCAACAAATTCGCCTTGGCGTGGCTGAAGTACGTATTCAGGCGGAATAGCGTTATCATCCCGCCAATACCATTGGTGAAGCAAGCTCCGCATACTTGAATCAGTTATGCGCGCTTCAAGAATCTCAAACTCATCGGCAGGGATACTCTCAGGGAGAGGTTCCCAACCGTAGCGATTACCGAGCAGGAGTAGGAAATTCGGTCGGCGTGTGGTTTGTTGGCAACGCTGGATTTCTTCCATACAGATACGAACTGCTCGTTGATCTAACCCAGCTTCATGACTGACACCCCAGCGCAAGTCAATAGGTTGAAAACGAGCGCCATAGCGCATGCACAATTCATCCAAACGCGGAAAAACACGGTCCTGTAGCATATTGCGTTCGGTAGCCATATCACTGAAGGTTGAACTCACAAAAACACGAAACACTTTGGCTGATACCATGGAATTCTCTCCACGAGTCGAAAATGTCAAATTTATGATCCGCAAGTTCAATTCTGATTATTAGTTCCCACACCACTCTGCGAGATCAGGCCTACAATGTATGTTGTCAATGTAAATAAGACAAATAGAAGAATACAAGAAAGACTTTACGTAATACTTTTACCTCAAAAATAAATTTCACGCACTCAACTCTATCCCCAATGAAAAGATTAGGAGAGGGGACAGGGGCCCTCACCCCCCATCCACGCCGAACTCAGCTCGCAATTCATCCACCACAGCTTCAATCGTTTGGGCTTGGACTGCCTCATGCAGAGCGTCGCGTTCACTATCTGAAAATTCTTTTTCCAAGCGAGTAAACAGCGCTTGTTCATCCTGGAAATGACGATCAATCCCCTCTTGCCTGGACACCAAATAGATGAGGCGATAAGCCCGCGCCAAATCGCCCTGTTCGGCCAGCAACTGCGCCAAGCCACCGACTGCATCCACAAAAATCGTATCGTTATCGAGTAATTGTTCTTGGGCGGTCATCAACGATTGACCGAAATAGATTTGCGCTTGTGCGGGTTGGTGCGTTGCCAGCATCACAAAACCCATTTGCTTGAGTTCAAACGCCAAATCAATTGTCCAATCATACTGACGACACATTTCAATACACTGCTGAAGCAATTGTTCAGCTCGCGCATAATCGCCCATCAAATAATAGATATTCGCCAGCGTGTCCTGCGTGACCATATAAAAAACGTGATTGCCTAATTCCTGATGAATGGCCAACCCTTTTTGCGCATATTCAATCGCTTGCGGATAGTTGCCGAGCAACATCGTTTCCAGCGCCAGATTGTTATAAAAGTCGGCCGTGGTGGTGCGATCCCCGAATTGTTCACTCAGCGCAATCGCTTTTTTGTAATAGTCGATGCCCGCTTGATAATCTTCTTCAATGCTGGCCAGTTGCCCCAATTGGTTATAACAACGGGTGATGGTCACCGCATTGCCCATGCGCAACGCAATTTGAAGCGCTTGCTGATAAAACGCTTGGCTATCGGCTAAATTTTGCTCGTTAAACCGCGCATAATAGCCCAAACTCATGAGACTCTGCGCAACCAACCATTGATCGTGGGTCGCTTGTGCTTCTGCATACACATTTTCCAAAAATGTCCGGTCATCCTCAAATGAACCGCGCAGTAAGCGCAATAAAATTTTATAAACCGGTGGCACGGGATATTTTTCGGCTAGCGGACACAATTCATCCGCTAAATTACGTGTCGCTCGCCCATCACTTGTAAAGGCGGCGGCGTCATATTTCAGAACGACCCACAATGCATGGTCAAGCGCAGTCTCAAGTCGTCCATCTAAACCTGCTAAACTATACTCGTAGAGCGGTTGGGCGATCCACCATGCATTCCGAATTTGCAAATATTGGTGCATGACGAACACACAATCCAACAAGATTTGACTGTGCTTGTGGTCAATCGCCCAATGCCACGCCGCGACGACATTCGCCCATTCCTGACTTACATCCTGACTGAATTTGAGTTGCTTGCCACCGCGACTATCGGGCTCTCGTGCTTTAAGTCGTCCCAAGAAATAAGTGCTATGCGCCTCTTTTAAAGTCTCCGCCTGCTCAAGTTTGGTCAGTTCTTCATAGGCATATTGATGCAAAATCGCGTGCATCGCAAAGCGCCCGTCGGGACTACGTTGAATCAATGATTTGTTGACCAGACTCAATAACGTGCGCAAATTCGTACCCGTAATTTTTTGGGCGGCTTCGCGCGTAAATCCACCTCGGAAGACCGCCAACTGACTAAAAGTGTGCCGTTCCGCTTCATTCAGCAATTGCCATGAATACGCAAAAACTGTGCGTAAACTGCGGTGTCGTTCGGGAATATTGTGGAGCTCAGTTTCCAGAAAATCGGCGCTCTGCTTGAGTTCGTCGACAATTTCGAGCGGCGACAACAAATTGACCCAACCCGCCGCCAACAAAATACCGAGTGGCAACCCTTCGACCCATACACAAATCGCTTGAATGGCGGCTATATTTTCGGCATTAGCTTCAAAACTTGGGTCAGCGCGGCGCGCACTTTGCAAAAACAGTTGCAAACTGCTGGTCTGCAACGCCTCTTCCACAGTTGTCCATTTCTCAACTTCAAATCCAGCCAATCCAAAGACCGCTTCATATTGCAGATTCAAGCGTTCGCGTGAGGTGATGATTATTTTTAGATCGGCCACATCCCGCAAGATCGCATCAATCGTGGGCACCGCCTCTAAAAGGTGTTCAAAATTATCCAGAACCAGCAATACGGCTTTATCTTGCAGAAAATCAATCAGCTGTTGCAGGGGTGGCGGACCTTCATAAAATTGAAAACTCAGCGCACTCGCGATGGCATTCAAGATTTCAGCCGTCTCGGTGAGCGGTGCTAAATCAACTATGAACACGCCCTTCGGCCAATAGTGCAGTTGGCGTAGCGCAATTTCCAGCGCGAGTCGTGTTTTCCCCATGCCACCAATTCCCACAATCGAAATCAGCCGCTTATCTGAATCTTGGAGCAATGCTTCAATCGAGGTGAGTTCGGCTTCACGGCCCACAAAGGGCATCAGATTGGCGGGTAAATTATGGGGAATCGTGCTAGGCGTTGGTTCAGCAAAACGCGAAGAATCCGCCGCGCTGATAATCAACGTGGAGCCTTCATAGCCGGTCATATCCGTCTGGGCGAGTTCCAGCGGCAAATTAGCTTGTTTCAACAGCGTTTCAAGTTCCGCCCCAACCAAGCGCACACTTGGAATACGGCAGTTTTTATCCTTATTCAGCATCCGATAAATGAGATCGGCAAAGGCTACCGGAATATTGGGTTGCAGGGCTTCGATATCCGGAATCGGGTCATTCAAAATTTTCTTAAGAACAACCCCTTGGCTATTCCCAAAAAATGGCAATTCACCCGTCACCATCTGAAACAGCATCACGCCAAACGACCAAATATCAGCTAATGGGCTGGCTTCTTCCCCGTGAATAAGCTCCGGCGGTAAATAATAGAGGGTGCCAATCACCGAACCGCGTCGCGTTAACTGAGACGTGGTAACTTCTCTGGCCAAACCAAAATCAGTCAGGCGGGGTGTGCCATCTTCCGCGATGAGCACATTCGCCGGTTTCAAATCACGATGCACAATATTTAAGCGATGCGTCCGCGTCAAGGCATCGGCAATATCGAGCGCAATATTCAAGGTACGTGTCAGTGGCGGCAAACCTTCATTCAGCAAATCATGTAAATCGCCGCCATGAATATACTCCATGACCAAATAAGGTTGCATCCCGACTTCAATCGTGTCTAACCATGTCACGATATTCGGATGATTGAGTTGGCGTAGAATGTCCCCTTCGCGCTTAAACCGCTCTAAAATTTCAGGTTGCAGGGTGGTACTCATCGCTTGGAGTTGTTTGATAGCGACGAGCGCACCTGTTTGGGTATCACGGGCTTTATAGACTTTGCCCATGCCACCCGCGCCAATTTCTTCGATAATTTCATACCGCTGATTGAGCACGCCCCACGCCTCCGCTATTCAGTAATCAATGCAATGGTGTCGTTAAAATTGTGGTGTACGCCCTGTTCCCAAATCTCGTCGTATCTAGCTTGACCCAATTCTTGCTTGATCGCCGCTAATGTATTGGCAAACTGGGGCCATTTATAGGCCCACTCAAAGGTAAAGAGCTGATGACTCAGGCCCAGACTGACGACTTTGAGCGCATGTTCGGCTTCGCCAAGATGATGCAAATACAACATACAAATGGGCATATACCATGCCAACACCTCTTGGTCAGAAATGGTGACCGCCCAAATCTTACGCGCACTCCGCAGGATGTCTGGCACTTGGGAAAAATCCGCCGTTGCGCACGCCAGCATTGCCCGCGCCATAATCAACGTAGGCACCCTAAAGTCCACGGGTGAACCGGGCGGATAAGCTTCGTCAATCAAGGCTTGGGCGTGCCCCGTATCATTTTCAAGGGCAATGACGCGCATACTCCGCACCTGCAAAATCAAGCCCCGAACCACCGGATCATTGAGATCATCTGCATACGGTATGCCTTCAGCATCATATTCGGCTGATTTGGCAAACTCACCCCGGAAAAACCAGTACGTGTCTAAGAGCGCCGCATTCCACGCAATTTGTAGACGATCGCCCAATGTATAGGCAAGGGCTTTCGCTTCTTCCCAATAAACGGGCGGCTCCTCACTTTTCACCCCAAAGCCGCCATGGGCACCCCCTAAATTTCGCAGGGAATTACCTTCACCAATGCGATCCCCAATTTTACGCCGAATGGCCAAACTCTCTTCAATGGTGGCAATAGCCATGCGGAAAAATTCACTTTCGGCATCATATAAAGCATCCATCCGATACGACCAGCCCAAATCATCTAGCGCTTTGGCCAGATAGAAATCATCTTTTAAGGCCGCAAAGCCATCCCGACTTTGTTCAATCAGCGGCACCCCTTCGGCTTGATTAAAATGTGTATGCGAAAGTAAATGCCCCAAAAGACCCTGACAAAATGCGGTTTCCGTCTTATCTTGGTGCGTTTCGGCGACGGCCAACGCCAACCGAAACAGATCTTCAGAGTGTTCAGCGGGGTAACGCATGGCCAATTTCTCAGCCAAAAGTGGCGCATTTTCATCCGTTAACGACCACACGGCACGGGCGCGGGTAAACATATTTTGGCCAATCGTAAAATGACTGCGGAAAGTGGTAAACAAATCCACGCCTTCGAAGGCTGTTTCAATCAAATCAGTGGATTCATTCTGGACCGCCCAATCCCACGCCGCCCGAATATTTTCAAGGTCTTGGTCCGCCGCATTGATAGCAATCAACTGATTTTGCCCTTTGAGTTGCGGCGTCAATTGGGCAATATACTTCAGGTAGTATTCGCTGTGTTTGGTGCGCACATCTATATAATCCGCCGATTGTTCTAAAATTTCTTGCCCAAATTGCCGCAACAGTTCATGAATTTCATAGCGGCCTGATGTGATATCGCGGCGTAACAGAGATTTATTCACAAGGGCTTGCAAAACTCGCAAATTGACACCCGCAATTTTTTGAATCGCTTCCCGACTGAACCCACCCCGGAAAATGGAGGCTTTCATAAACACCGCGCGCTCAGCATCATTCAGCAGATTCCACGAATATTCAAACACCGCATGGATACTGCGTTGACGTTCGGGTAAATCGGTTAATTCCGCCTCAAGGAAATTAATATTATTGGCGATTTCGTCGGCAATTTCATCTAGTCGGAGCATATCCAGCCACGCCGCCGCCAATAAAATCCCCAATGGCAAGCCATCCACGAGGCGACAAATCCGCGCCACATAATCCAGATTTTCCGTTTGCAACGTGAAAGACGGATCAACCCGCCGCGCACTCTGGATAAATAATTTCACCGCACTATATTGCAACGCATCTTCGGGTGTTTCCCAATCAGGAAAATCGAGTCCACCCAAATGAAAAACGGTTTCCCCGGTTTGCCGCAACGCTTGGCGCGACGTGGTCACAATCTTGATCTGTGGCGCTTGCCGCAATATATCACTGGTTAAGGATGCGCCTTCGATAAGATGCTCAAAATTGTCCAATATCAGCAACAGTTTCTTGTTTTGCAAATAATCGAGGAGTTGTTGTTGCGGCGAACGTTCTTCTTGCTGAAATGGATATTTGAGGACATCCCCAATCGCCGCGCTAATATCGTCAGCCTCAGTGAGTGGGGCTAACTCAACAAAATAAACACCATCGGCAAAATTCGTCAGACTTTTTTCGCCAAGTTCCAACGATAGCCGCGATTTACCCATGCCGCCGGATGCCAGAATAGTGATCAAGCGCACATTCGGGCGGGTCAGCAAATCAACCAATTCGCCCAGTTCAGCTTCACGCCCCACAAACGGCGTGGTTTGGGCGGGCAGATTATGATTCAGTGCCTGCGAAACGGGCGTAATTGTCTCAAAGCGATTGTCAGCAACAAAGGTTTTCTCGCCAATGATATCCGCTGGTTCATGTCTCTGACGCGGCGCGAGATTGCGACCCTGCAACAAGGCTTCCAATTCAGCGCCCACCAGCCGCACACTGGGAATCCGTTCAGCCAGATTCTTGTTCAACATGCGATAAATCAAATCAATCAAGCTGACAGGTGTCTGCGGCGCGAGATCTTCTAAATCAGGCGTCGGGCGGGTCAGGATTTGCGTAATAATTTCGCCCATCGTTTTGCCATCAAAGGGCCGCTGATGGGCGACGAGTTCAAATAAGACCACGCCCAAAGACCAGATGTCCGCGCGCGCATCAATTTCGTGCCCATGACAGGCTTCGGGGCTGAGATAGGCCAGTGTGCCGACGGTGACATTCGTATCCGTGATATTCGGCAACGTACCAACATGGGCCACGCCAAAATCGGTCAGTTTGACAATCCCGTTCTGGTCTACCAATAAATTTTCGGGCTTAATATCACGATGAATAATATTGAGGCGATGGGCGCGGGTGAGAGCGTCGGCCATATCAATGGCCATATTCAAAATGGTTTCGATGGGGAGTGCACTTTCGCGTATGGCCTCGCGGAGATTGTAGCCATCGACATATTCGAGAATCAGATAATGCTTGTCGTCAACTTCAAATGCATCAATCATTTTGACGATATTGGGATGATTAAGTTGGCGCAGGGCTTCCCCTTCCCGCCGAAACCGTTCGAGCAAGTCCTTATCATTGGCCAGCGCATCGGGCTTTAATTCTTTGATAGCTACATATTGCTGAGTCTGCGTATCCTGCCCCTTAAATACGGTCCCCATGCCCCCACTACCAATTTCTTCAATCACGTCGTATCGATTGACCAACATGGCCTAACTCTCCACTACTAGCAATCTATCTGCCTATGTGAAACATCGTTACCTAAATGGTGAGGATTTACAAAATTAATTGTAACCAATGCAGGAAATTTAGGCTATTTACGACTATAATGGTATGCCTTGTATAAAGATAATCTAGGAGTAGAAATGGATTTATATTTAATTCGACATGGCCAAAGTTTTATAAATTTACCCGAATCGGATGTCATTAATAATCCCGACGAACCCCTCACTCCCCTTGGCGAAAAACAAGCTGAAGCCGTCGCCCAATGGGTCGCTGAAAATATTCCGGCCAAGCACCTTTACGCCAGCACGATTACCCGTGCCAAGCAAACCGCCGAAGCAATTCAAAAAACGACCGGACTCGAAATTATTTGGGATGACCGTATTCGTG
>JBNLCD010000175.1:0-9886 GCA_050303635.1 Anaerolineae bacterium | reverse complement strand
TATTCGTGGACGATTAGCAATGGCGATGACATGTCTGAAGAAGAATTCATGAATGCCGGCGGTAACAAGAGTGTGGTGCATGTTGATTTCATGATAGGGTCGGGTGAAATTGACATTGATGGTGTGCGCGCGGATGGCTCGGCTGAACCTATTATGCGCAATGGCGAATGGGCCTTTGAGGTGTAAGTCTTGATTTTTTAATTGACTGGTCTGGTTTCATAAAGCAAGGGCCTGAAGACCCTTGTTAAGGGAATAATATGGAGCCAAATTGATCCTATAGAGCCAGAATCAGTTATAACAAGGCGGCTTTAGCCCCTTGTCTTGAACATAACCCAGCAACCATCCGATTCTGAGATCAATACTAAACAAAAATCCCTCATGCGCGTTAGATGAGGGATTTAATTTTTTTACTTAAAAATAAAATCTAGTCATCACCGACAAAAGCATTCAAAGTGTAATCCAGTTGTTCGAACTCTTGATGGGGAGCTAGCAACAAACTAGGTTTGACGTTGTCATGCACATACCAGCGGGCGAGGCGTTGCCGCGCTTGTTCAGGTGTCCCATAAACCGTAAATTGATCTAATAAAACCTCGGCTTCAGGGGGGACAAGCGCCGCCCGTTGACCCGCATTGGCTTCGATAACCATTTCCACTTCGCGTTCATACCCCATGCGAATCAGCGCATTTCGATAAATCGTTCCCATATTAATAAGATAAAAAGCCATAAACCACGCCGCACCCTTACGCGCAGTGGCTTCATCCGGGGCCACGACGGTGGGAATGGCGGGGGTAATAGTAAAGGGGCGGTCCGGATTGGCAGACTGCGCGCGACCTTCTTCAATCAGCGCCATCGCATCAAGCAACTTATTACGTGGATACAAGTAGGGTATCCAGCCATCACAGAGTTCACCCACCATTTTGATGGATTTTTCGGAGACGGCGGCTAAGTGCAATTGGGTTTCAGGACTGGGATCTAAATTAATTTTGAGAGCACGCGCTGATGGATTGGCCGTTAAATCTACGCGGTCGCCATCCAATAACGCGCGGATTTGTTGCAGGGCCGTGCGTAATTTCGTATAGGGTTTGGTATAGGCAATATCATGTAAACCTTCAGTTAACTGCGGCGTACTTGCGCCTACACCTAGTCGAAAACGTCCGTTTGAAATCGCTTGAAGCGACAACGCCGACATCGCAATGGTGCCAGGACTTCGGCTCCAAAGACTGATGATACCTGTTGTTAGGTGAATATTTTCGGTACGGTTGGCCAAATCCGCAATTAAAATAAGGCTACTGTGGGACCATGTTTCAGACAAAGAATAGCCGAGATAACCCAATTTATCGGCTTGCACAGCGCTGTAGCGAATTGCATCCAGACGGGTGTCGAGGGGCATGATGGCAACATCAAGGGTGGATTGCATGTATTTTTTTTCTCTCTCTAAGTGGCGAATAGTTTAAGAATACTATGCCTCCGCAGAATTGAGCAAATATTGCGCGCCGATGAAATTTCTTATTTTATCGAAACGATCTATCGTGTTGCGATTACTCGATTTCTTCAAATACAAATGACACGAAATCGGGCATACTCTGCGGTTTATAAAAATAAGAGGGTGGATTTTTACTCATGAATCCTTCCAAATCCGTAATAAAACTAATGACCGATTCGTAGGATATTTTTATTGCATCAGGTGTATCTGGTGTAATTTCTTCAGGCACCCAGTCCTCTAAATTATATTCTTCAACATATCCTTTTGGCCCATCAGGGAGTTCATTTTCTGGGTTATACCAAAAACCACATCCGGAAAACATCAATCCAAGATGGTAGGCATCCTCGGCAAAGGCTAAGGCTTGGCTAAATGGAAGCAAATATTCAGAACCATAGTCAATCACGCTTTCTTCATATAATCTATGCAATTTGTTCAATTTCTCGCTTTTGGGCATAGTTGTGTCCTTATTGGAAATTTGTTACTTTCATTCTATGTGAATAATATTATTATCTATATTCTACTGCCATATACATCAAAAACCCCTCATCCGCTGTGGACAAGGGGTTTTATATTTTGCTTAGATTGAGCCGGTGTTATGGCTGGGGCGTGACCGAAGGGGTTAGGCGGGCCGCTTGCGTTGCGGTCGCTCCTACAACTGCGGTCGCCGTGGCATCGACATTTTCGTAGTCGTCGCTGATCGTTACGCCAAAGAGCGGACCACTCGTCGCATACGGGTCAGTTTTGCGCACAATTTCAAACCATGTCCGCCCCGGCCGCAAATGCATCGGGCTTTCGCGGTCACGATAATCGAAACGGAGTTGGAGTGAGCCGTAATCGCGGTTGCGATACCACCAGCCCTCTTGCCATTCACCATCGCGGAAAACCCACGCCCGCGCATATCCCCAGAATTGATGCTCAAGGGCAATGCCGCCAATTTCACTTTCATACACATCGGGGCGGTCGACATGCCACATTTCGAGGATGACCACATTTTCGGCAGTAATTTGTTCGCCCGTGGTGGCGTCAATATGTGGCAAACCCCCATCCCAGCGATAATACAAATTGTCTTCCGGATTATATTGCCAGCGCGCTTCGGCGGTGTCGTTATACCAATCGATATAGATATCGTTGGCGGTCGCACCATCGGGGTCAGGTGTTTCCGAGAAAGCTAAACCGACTGCTTGCATACCTTGGTTCACGTCAATGGCTTCGGCTTCATCCCAGATGCCATCCGTATCGCCGAAGAGCGTGTGCTCATAGGCTTTGCCTTCTTCGGGGAAACGGCAGAAGGTCGGGCATTCATAATTTTGGAAATGCGGTGAAATCGCGCGCCATCGCCAATCAGCTTCGAGAATATAATTGCGAATCCAGTCGTTGGAACCGCTATAAGCCAATAAGCCCTGGAACATATCGACCAATTCAAGATCGACTAAACGTGCTGAACGGACACTCCCGACTTTCCCCGGACTTTGACTGCGGAAAATCGCGGCAAAACGGGTGACACCACCTTCGGCTTCATATTCAAAAACAATATCGGCAAAGCTCAATCCATTTTGCGGACGCACAATTGCCGGATAATTACTGATTTTGACAATCAAATTGCGGCGATCCCGTGCTTCATCATTCGGATAAGGCAACCCTGTCAGTGGGTTAATATTTTCGGGATATTCAAATGGGCCTAACATGGTGGGTGTAATGGTTGGTGATGGGGTAATGGTGTCAGTTGCCGTCGGCGTGATACTCGGCGTCAAGCTGGGTGTTGGTGTTTCTGTCGGCGGAATGGTGCCTACCGGCATATCCAATGGATCGGGTGTATTGGAGGCAATCACAAACCCGGTCGCGGTGGGTGCCTGCTGAGCCTGACTCGCTGACTGTCCCACGCCTAATAAGAAAATTCCTAAGAGGGTAAACACTGCCCCTAAAATAACAATCCGCACACCGCGTCGCATAACTAGCCGTCCCTCAACTTTGCTCATTATTGAATAATTCCGTGAGCATTATGCCAGCTATAGAGGGTTTTTCAACCTACGGTTGGTGGGCGCAACCACCGCCACTGTCCGGTGAGTACTCTGCGCAAAGAAGAAATTGTCCGTATGCTCTGGTCATTTTGGGGAGGGGAAATTTTTTTTACTGAAAAAAACACGGTAGGCTGAAGCCATACCGCTAAACTAAATACATGCATGCTAAAGCAAGCTGGGTTTCTCCGCTGACTTGAACACCTCTTCTCCCATACTTTTCAGAGGGATGAGGGTTCTTTGGTTGACAATTTATGAGCAATCTTAGCGGAAGATTACACCTACCGAATCATCTGCCACGCCCGTAAAACTTCGGCGACTGTCCACGCTTGGGCAATACAACCACGCGGAGCATGGGGGGCATCACCATCAAATATTTCAGCGAGTGTGCCGACACCTTGCTCACAAAGATGTTCTTTAAAGCCGAGCAAAAATCCACGCGCTTGCTCAACATCGCCATAAACTTTCCAATGGGCCAGCGCAAACGGGCCAATTAACCAGCCCCACACCGTACCCTGATGATAAACGGAATCGCGGGCGAGAATATCGCCACCATAGTGGCCATTATATTTGGCTTCAAAGGGAGCCAGACTCCGTAAACCGCGCGGTGTGACCAGATATTTCTCACAAATATCGACCACCGCCTTTTGTTGTTTAGGTGTGAGAGGTGAATAGGTCAACGAGACGGCAAATAGTTGATTGGGGCGCAATTGAGGGTCAGCCAAACCATTGGGCGTATCAATCACATCATAGCAATAACCCACCTCATTATTCCAGAAACGTTGAAAATTGCGTTGCGCTTGATCGGCTAGCATGTGATATTCCTGAGACATTGCCGGTCCGAGGAGCAAATCACTAAAATCAGCCATAATCCGTAAGGCATTGTGCCACAAAGCGTTGATTTCCACGGCTTTACCCGTGCGCGGTGTGACCACCCAATCCTCAACTTTGACATCCATCCATGTCAGTTGCACGCCCTCGGTGCCGGATTTCAACAATCCATCGCGGATATCCATTTGGATACCATAGCGCGTTCCGGTTTTATGCCAATCAATAATATCGAGGAGTACTGGGTATAAATCGGCAATTAAATTGCTATCACCGGTGGCTCGATAATATTGCATCACCGCTTCAAAAAACCACAAGGTGGCATCGGCGGTGTTATATTCCGGCTCTTCGTTGTCATCCGGAAAACGGTTAGGTACCATGCCCTGATCCACATATTCGGCAAAGATGCGCAATATTTTTTCCGCTTCAGCATAATGACCTGTCGTGAGTGTCAGACCGGGCAAGCTAATCATGGTGTCCCGTCCCCAATCACTAAACCATGGATAACCCGCCAGAATGGTCAGCCCATCGGGAAATTCAGACGTTTGCCGCGTCACAATAAATTGGTGGGCGGCTAACGCCAAACGCCGTATCCAATCCGGGGTGTGATTGGTAAATTGCATATGCTGAATAAAAGCGTGTTCTTGAGCTAAATACGATCCGTACCAATCGTCCTTAGAGAGATTAAATTCAGGTTCGTCGCTGAGCACTACAATAATTTGCTGGCCGGGGTCGAGCAGAACATTTAAGCGGACCATATGCAATTGGTCGTCTAATGCATCGAGACCGCGATAATCTTCCATCGCTAAATACAGATTTCGTTTCCACTGGACTGGCGTTTCAAGTTGAAGTGTGCCGCCATGCGTCAGATATAAATAAGTCGGCGGTAGCGCAGGGTCAACTTGCATCATAAGGCCGTTCGGACGCGGCATCACATTGGATTGCCAATCCGGTTGATGGGTGTTGCCATGATAATCGCGCTGATTGACCAGTACATCAATTTGAAGGGTAACGGGCGTGGCACTATGTAACACATGATATTGCACAAAGGTTACATTTTTACCTTGGGCCATCCAGACTCGTTTTTGCAACTGAACCCGCCCACATTGATAAAGCCACGTGGGAATAGTGCCGTCCAGACGAAATTCCTCCAAATAAGGCGTTGGATTTGGGTTGGCTGGCTTTTCGGCGGATTCATATTGATTGGCAAAAAGCGGATATTCGGAGTTACCCGCTCGCACCGTGGTATCCAGCTTGCTAACGAGTAATGTCCGGCCCAATGGTGGTTTTTTGGCGGCGATTAGATAGCCATGATAGCGGCGGGTCATTTGGTCAGCAATGGTGCCCGAAGCATAGCCTCCAATACCATTGGTAACCAACCACTCGCGGCTCGATTGACTTGCTAAATCGAGTAAATCTTCTCGTCTCAAAATAAGTTGGGGGAGTTTAATTTCCGCGACCAAGATTTTTCCTTAAAGTTGTAAATTTCTTAACTATTCTTTATATTACCATCTCCTTGAATTTCGTTAGACATCGTTCGACTAATGGACGTCAATTAATTTGTATGCGGTTAGAGGCTCACTCTTGCCAGCGACAAAAAATGGCTTCAGTTCTTCGACTTCGACCCGTCCATTCACGGCGTTAAGCGTTTCGTCTGTGATTAAAATCTCGCCATGTTTGGCGGTTTGTTGCAAACGTCGCGCAATATTGACCGTATCGCCAATGACGGTGTAGTTCATGGCTTGCTCTGAACCAACATTCCCCACAGCGGCTTCGCCTGTATGAATCCCAATCCCCAAACCCAGACGGCGAAGACCTTCTTCATCAAAATCGGCGCGGAGTTTGGCAAAGACTTGTTGCATATCGTGGACCATTTTGAGCGCATTGTAGGCATCATCGCCTGTCGAAATCGGTGCCCCGAAGAAGCCCATAATTTCGTCACCCATATATTTATCAAGCGTGCCGCGATATTGGAAAATTACACTGGTGAGCTCGGTGAAAATTGCATTGAGAATGGATACCACATATTCGGCTTCGTGTTGTTCAGCAAAGCTCGTAAAGCCGCGAATATCCGCAAAGAAGACCGTAATCGACCGCGTTTGGCCCCCTAATTTAAGATGTTTTTCGGGGTCAGCTAAGATGACTTCTGTAATTTCTTCAGCGACATACCGATTCAGTACATTGCGTAGTAAGACATTGCGTTCTTCAACTTCGTTGTGTAACCGCCGAATACGCATCAAGGATTTAATCCGCGTCAACATGACAATTGAATTAAACGGCTTGGTCAGAAAATCGTCGGCGCCAGCTTCAATCGCCTCGATCTTGTCTTCATCGGTGTCCAAGGCCGTGATGACCATGACGGGGGTAAATTGGGTGATGGGGTCCGATTTCAGACGCTGACACACCTCTAACCCACTCATGCCGGGCATGTTGACATCTAAAACGACCAACGAGGGCGTTTCTTCGGCGGCAACTTCCAGCGCTTTTTCACCAGACTCAACTGATTTAACCGCGTAGCCAGCGCCGTCTAGATAAGCTTCAATGACCTCGCGATTCATCCAGTCATCGTCTACCACTAAAATATATTCGTTTTTACTCATAAATTGTAAAACCTACACTTGTAAAATAATTCCAACTGATAGATATGAAAATTACACATTTATTTTAACCGGAAATGCTATTTTTCAACTAGCCAACCTTATAATCCTTAAGATTTGAAAGACCAAATTGCGCACAATGAGGCGCAGACTTAGCCTGCGCAATTGATGTGCATCATTAAGACAGCGGCTCCGCACGAGATTTTATTTTGATAATAATGCAAAACGTAACTAAAAATTAAGAACGCGATCTTAATTAATTCTAAATAGTCGATAGCGCCTCGTGAGTAGATAAGCCGTGGTCACAATTAACCGAGAGTCTGACGGACAACAGCATGCATTTTATCGAAACGATGCAGGTTATGGGGCAATGGCCCTCAAACCCTCAACATTCACGCGCCGAAAACTGTACTCCCATCAATATGGTTGGAGCGGACCGAAGTGGGGCAAAAATAAACGGACAGGGTTGGGGTATCTGTCCGTTTGGGCGCTAAATAAATTGTGACTAAAAACGTACTTAACCAGCTAAATTATGAATGGCTTCAATATTAAGAATAGTGATGTGGCGATTTTCCATGGAGATTAAGTCATCGGTGCACCACTCGGCCAATAAATGATCGACAATATCAGCATCAATAGCTGTCGTGCGGGCTAAACGCGCGATACTGACTTCGCCTTGAATGGGACCCGCTTCGCTTCGGGCCATCATCAACAGCGCACTGGCGACGCGCGCCGTGACATTACCAATGCCGCTTTCCCGAACTTTTAAGTTCATGGCATAGAGGCGTTGACTAAGGTGGTTCGTGGCATTGATGGCGAGCGCCGGATATTCATGGAAAAGCTCCAGAATGGCGGCACGGTCAATTTTGATGAGATCACAATCTGAAACAGCCACCACACTCCCGGTCCGGGGCAGGTCGGCTAACATGGATAACTCACCAATTACATAGTACGGGGCTTCGGTAGCTAGAATAACTTCGTAGCCATCAGAATAGTGACGGATAATATGAACTTGTCCGTCTTCGAGAAAATACATCGCGTCGGCGGCAGAATCTTGCGCAAACAAGATTTCGCCCGCAGGCAGTTCCATCGGCTGACAAAAGCGACTAATGGTGTTCAAAATTTCGTCGCTCGCGCTCTGGAATAACACGGAATTACGTAGAACAGTCTGATCAATCACAAGAGGCATCAGGATATCTCCGTTATCAGTTTCCGATGCCTCTATTGTAGCGAATACGTGGGTTTTATGCGAAAAGAGCGTTAGTCGGATTCTGGTGCGGTATCCGTCGCTTCTTCAATGACTTGGGTGGCTTTGAATTCAATTTCCAGAATGACGGTATCTTCAATACCTGCCACAGACGGCGGGGCATTGATGGTGATATCCCAATCAGCATATTCCACCGTGACAGTACCGAAACCTGAAATCTCGTCTTCCGCAACGGCGGTGATGGTGACATCAAATATTACGCTATTTTTAACGCCTTTAATTTCAAGATCACCTTCAATTTGGAAGTCTGCGGAGTTGCCGACCAAGACAGGTTCACTTGGGGCATTTATTAAACTGGTAGGATGGAAGAAGATAAACTCGTTTTCGCGCGTTTCCAGAATTTGCGAACGAATGGACATATTGCGTTCATCAACTGGCGTCTGGAGGGTCCGCGCATTGATGGCAATGGTTCCCACGGTTGAGGCGGCTGGATTCTGATAATCAATAATCACATCGCCCGCGACGTCGCTGGTTGTCCCCACAACTTCTAAATCTTCCCCCAGCAAAATTTCATTAATCCTAAAACGCGCTGTTGATTCTTCAGGGATAATGCGAAATAGCGCTTGTTCCGGCAGGTCACTAAACGCCAGGGTGGGCGCAACATCTTGAATATCCTTGCTGGCCGTATCTGGACCCGCATCCCACCGAATATAAGCCCAAATGCCTAAGACAAGCAGTACACCGAGTCCAACGACGATACCAACCAATTTGAGAATGAATCCACGCCGCATAAAAATCCTTTCAGGTTAAGTTTTATCAGCTATCATGAGTTTGGGATAAGCAAGAGCCTGAAGACCCTTGTTAAAGAATACTTCAGGGATGAACAGATCTGTTCATCCCCCAAATTAGTTATAACAAGGTGGCTTTAGCCCCTTGTCCTCAGTACACCGAGCAATAATCCGATTCTGAACTCACGTCTAAAACAAAATTCACGTTAGCTATCTTGCAAAAATAAAATTGGGCGGAGGTCATTGCCATCCGCCCAGCAGGTTTGCCTTACGTCAACTTATTCGACCACCAGCACTTGGCCATCCGCAGGACCGAATGTACCCGTGCTAACCACAATGGTGCCATCGGGGCCTTGCGCCAAACCATAGGGAGCATTGAGGCCATCCATGACAGGTGTAACGCCATCTTCATCCACAATGACCACCCGACCCGGCGCCCAGCCGCTCGCACTATTGAAAGCTTCACCTAATTCCACCGCATACATGGTGCCATCTTGGGCCAGCAAAATATCGGTCACAGCGGTTAAGCCGCCATAGCTATTCAATAATTCACCGGCGGTGGACCATTGTTCGATACGGGATGACCCTTGGGGGAAGGGGAAACCTGTTAAGAAGCCAACATATAAATCACCTTCAGGACTGATAGCAACCGTGGTGGGGACGGGATTGTCACTAGCGAAATCCCACGCATGGAAAATGCTGAGACCATCTGCCTCATTCCACATCATTAAACAGTTACAACCTGCATTGGCAATATAGATGGTGCCATCTTCTGCAATCGCAAAATCAGTTGGATTGGATTGTTCATTGGGATTGCCATCGGGATCTTCGGCTAGTTCGATGCCGAGCAAATCAATCCAGTTTTGAACACGATAATTTTCGCGGTCTAATTGAACGAGGGCGTGGGTGAAGGGGATGGTCCAATCATTTGATTCACCCAGCAACAACCAGATACTATCTTCGGTCAC
>JBNLCD010000174.1:0-9902 GCA_050303635.1 Anaerolineae bacterium | reverse complement strand
GTGGAATGAATCAATCCGCTCAAGCGCAAGCTGAACCAACTGGTAAGCTTGCCGAAGTCATGGAACGTGGCACCCTTGTTTGTGGTGTTAGCGGTACCCTCGGTGGTTTCAGCTACCTCGATCCTGATAGTGGTGAAATGACTGGTTTGGACGCTGATTTCTGCCGCGCCTATGCCGCCGCTATTTTCGGTGAAGTAACCGAAGATAACCTCGAATTTGTTAGCTTGACCGCCGCTGAACGTTTCACCGCTTTGCAAAATGGTGAAATTGATGTTCTCAGCCGTAACACGACCTGGACCTTCAGCCGTGATACCGACTTAGCTGGTGACTTCGGCCCGACCGTTTTCTATGATGGTCAAGGTTTGCTCGTCCGTGCTGATCTTGGTGTAAGCAGTATTGATGATCTTGATGGCGCTAGCATCTGCACCCAAACCGGTACCACCACTGAATTGAACATCAGTGATGCTATGGGTGTTCGTGGTTTTGAATATGAATTGATTCCTTTCGAAACTTCAGCTGACAGTGCTTCTGGTTATGAAAGCGGCGCTTGCGACGTTTTGACCAGTGACAAGAGTCAATTGGCTTCCATCCGTGCCAACTCCGCTGACCCCAGCGCTCACGTTATTTTGCCCGATACCCTTTCTAAGGAACCCCTTGGCCCAATGTACCTCCAAGGCGACGCTCAATGGGGCGACGTAATTAACTGGGTAACTTTCGCTACTTTCCAAGCTGAAGAATTTGGCATCACCAGCGAAAATCTTGGCGACTTCATGGGTGGCGATAGCCCCGAAATCGCTCGTTTCTTGGGTGAAACCGATCCGCTTGGTTCTTACATCGGCTTGAGCAACGACTTTGCTTACAATGTTATTGCCGCTGTAGGTAACTACGGTGAAATCTACGACCGTCACATTGTGCCGTTGGGTGTTACCCGTGAAGGTAGCCTCAATGCCGCATGGACCGAAGGTGGTTTGATTTACGCTCCTGCATGGCGTTAAGCTAGACTTTTGCTAGTTTGTGGGCTTCCGTCAGATTCATGGGCGGAAGCCTTTTTGTAACTACTTACTGTCGAACTTAGTGGTTAGCGGTGTCCCAATTTTAACTAAGTTGATATTTGTAAATTTTTGGTTAGCCAGATTGGCAAGATATACGATAGATCATCTTTGCCGGGTTCACTCTCACACAAATGTAATTAGTTAAAAATAGAACACCCCTAAAAATCAATTTATACAGGGAAATTTGCTCATGTCAGATATTTATGTCAGCACGGCTGACCTTTCCGATAGTCGTCCACCACCGGATAAACGGGTGGGGCTTATGGAAATCCTCCTTCACCCGATAGTATTGAACATCCTAGCCTTCTCCTATATAGCAACTACTTGGCTCAATCGCGCTCATTTCGTCAAACTTCTTGTTGATGCTGGAATTTTGCCGCTAGATAAGATTTTTGGTAATGTTCCGCTCATTAATTCGTTGGTTGACCAATTTTCTGAGAACTTCCAAGAGGGTTTTGGATATGCGTTACTTGCCTGTATCCCATTCTTCATTATTGTTTTTGGAATAGGGATTTCAGAGCAAATGAATAAAGGCGTGTTGGTATTTACCAATATCACCTTTATTCGAGATATCATTCAGGTTCTTATGTTGGTCGTTATTCTGGCCTTTGGGTATGGCTTGATTCAAAATCTCACGGAGAACTTTGAAGAAGGTGAATCCAATCTTATCATTAATTTCAAAGTACTTGAACGTGAGTATGGGGTTGATATTACCGAGGGACCCGATTATGAAGCACCGCTGGAATGGAATATCTTAGGTATAACCACCATCACCGGTGAAGATGTGCCTATTATTGGAAATTATCTGGCACCCAAAACCTATGTGCGGGCCCTTCTAACCGGTTTATCGAATACCTTACGGGCTGTTTTCTGGTCATTGATTTTTGCAACACTCTTGGGGATATTCTTAGGGATTGGTCTATTAACGGATAACTGGTTAGTCCGTAATGTTTCAATGGTCTATGTTGAAATATTCCGGAATACACCTCTACTAGTCCAAATCTTCTTTGTATTTAGTAGTATCAACCTGTTGTTACCCGCCATTCGTGAACCCATTGATCTACCGTTATCAATCTACGCTCACCAACGGGGTATTAACTATCCGCGTATTTATGGACAAGACAGCTTCTGGCTTTTTGCTATCTTTGCGGCGGCAGGTTTCATTATTGGCATATTCTTATGGCGTTGGCGCTTGAGAGTTCAGGATGAAACCGGGGTACCCGCTTTCACAATGCGTTATTTCCTCGCCTCATTTATAGGTCTTGGTTTGGTCGGCATCATTTTTGCAACAGTCTTGGGATTAGCCTTAAATAGCGATCTTGCTAGTGGTTTCCCCTTGGGAGCTGAACCGCCTGTTGCCTCACGTTTTGGTTTTGAGCAGGGTGTGGGTGATAGTTTATCGGCGCAATTTTTAGGTATTTTCTTAGCGCTTGTCCTCTATACTGCCGCATTTATCGCAGATATCGTGCGCGCCGGGATTCAATCCGTGCCGCATGGCCAAATTGAAGCCGCGCGAGCCCACGGCCTCAATAATTCACAAACAATGCGTTTGATTGTGTTGCCACAAGCAATGCGCTTGATTATCCCACCGATGACCAATCAATATTTGAATCTGGCCAAGAACTCCAGTTTGGCAATTGGGATTGGCTATTATGACCTTTATAACGTCAGCAATATTGCATCGAATCAATCGGGACAAGTCGTTGTCTTCTTCGTTGTCATGATGGTTACCTATTTGGCGATCAGTTTGACTATTTCATTAGCCATGAACGCATTAAACCGCAGTATGCGGCTTAAATCACGTTAAGGATGGGGAGAATGAGTGATTTTAAAAGTGATCAACTTCTGTATGTAGCCCCGTCTGAAGGTCCGCCTTCACGTCGTCCACCACCGGGGACCGTGGGAACTATCGGTTGGCTCCGCAAGAATTTGTTTAAAGGCTGGGTCAATAGTTCGATGACGATTGTAACTGTCGTCTTTCTCGTGTGGTTCTTGAATATCTTTTTGGCATGGGCTATTCAAGACGCACAATGGGGCGTGGTTATCAATAATGTACGCTTACTCAATGTCGGTCTATTTGATGCCGATGAACTCTGGCGTATTGAATTCTTAGCCGTTGTCATGATTTTCCTGAGCGGGTTAGGTGTGGCGCTTTGGGGTGGAACTACGCGGGCCTTCATGTTGACCATTGTGGTTGTTATGTTTGTGATGGTCTTGTTGCCCATTGCGGCAAACCGTGTTGACCCAGCGCCTATTCGTTATTTCATTAGTGCGGATGATAATTTCAGCCCCATGCGCTTCCCGGTTGAGGCAGGGCATGAAATGAGTGTGAATTTTGAGCCCATTAATCAGCAATCCTATGCCAGTGAAGAAGGTCGTTACACGGGCTTTATGGAAAGTGCACCGGGCACAACGAATTCACGTATCAAGTGGAATGAAATTCAAAGCAAAGCAAAATTAGATGCTGAAGATGCGAATTTTATTGATTTAACCAATTATGACTTGATTGTCCGTATTCAAATCTTGAATGCTGAATCACAACCTTTAGCTGAGGTTATTTCTACACCGGGTAATCCCAATGTTACCCTCGATTTTAAAGCTGAAGAAACTGGCTGGTATTTTGTGCAAGCCAGTCTTGTCGATGGCGTTGGCTTAGATGGTGTGGATTTACCGGGCTCAACCGCTGGTTATGGCTTTGTCCGCTTAGATAATGTACCGATTTATCGTACCCGTACAAGCGAACTTGAAAAACTGCACGAGATTTATGGCGAAATTCCGGAAATTGACAATTGCCACAGTAATGACACGTATGGCTGTCAAGTTGCTGAACGCGTTTTGCGTTTTGACGGTAGTCGGAATTTTGGTCAATTCTTACGTTTGCAAGTCAGTCCTTATCTGACACAAGTTACGGTTCCGCTAATCATTGGTGTGATTGTATTCTTCTTGGCGTATTTCTTGGGCTATTTAGCTACAACAACTAGTGATAAGGATGCCCTCAAATGGACTTCACGCATGACGACGTTGGGTTGGGTTTTCCTGATCCCCTTGTCATGGTTTATTTTGACGGGTGTTGAAGGGGCTGAAGATATCCATCCCCTGTTTGAACTCGGCAAACTCTCACTGGATGATATGGAAGGCCTGACGCTAACGCTGTTCTTGACCTTTGTGAGTGTGACATTGTCATTGCCTTTAGGCGTTGTTTTTGCGCTTGGTCGACGGAGTGGTCTCCCCGTAATTGGAACGTTCTCTGTGTTGTTCATTGAATTAATTCGTGGCGCACCGTTGATTACCATTCTCTTCTTTGCCAAGAATATCGTGCCGTTCTTCTTCTCATCAGATGCAGATATTGGTGATGTTATGCGGATGTTGATTGGGTTGACACTCTTTAGTGCGGCCTATCAAGCTGAAATTGTCCGGGGTGGTTTGCAAATCATTCCTAATGGACAAACTGAAGCGGCACAAGCATTGGGCTTGAATCCGTTCCATACCAATTTGTTCATTATCTTGCCGCAAGCTTTACGTGCAGTTATTCCAGCGACCATGAGCCAATTTGTCAGCCTCTTTAAGGATACCTCGCTGGTATCAATTATTGGGCTCTTCGAATTGCTGGGTATTGTGGAATTGATCGTGAATGGTCAACAACAATATCGCCCGTATGTCCGTGAAGCTTATTTGTATATCGGCATCATCTACTTTGTGATTGCCTTTATCATGTCTGCGGTTAGTCGTCGTCTTGAAGAATCCGGTTCCGGTGCGGCACGTCGTCGCTAAATTAGTCAACAATCTATGGGCGGAGTCCTGCTCCGCCTATTTGAGGATAAAATTATGTCAGATAAAAAGCGAGAACTTGGCGATTATATTATTGAAATTGATGGCCTCAATAAATGGTACGGTGAGTTTCACGTTCTGAAGGATGTGAATCTCAAGGTACGTGAACGTGAAGTGGTGGTGATCATTGGACCATCTGGTTCCGGTAAATCCACCTTGATTCGATGCATTAATCGCCTCGAAGAACACCAAGAAGGCTCCATTATTGTCGATGGCATTGAATTGACCAATGATGTGCGGAATATCAATGCGATTCGTAAAGAAACCGGTATGGTGTTCCAACAGTTTAATCTTTTCCCGCATCTCACGGTGATGGAAAATATTACATTGGCCCAACGCTATGTGCGGCAACGTCCCCGCCGTGAATCCGAAGAAGTTGCCATGCAATTATTGGCACGGGTCGGTATTCCTGAACAAGCACGCAAATATCCGGGGCAACTCTCCGGTGGTCAGCAACAACGTGTAGCGATTGCGCGCGCTTTGGCAATGCAACCGAAAATTATGCTCTTTGATGAACCAACATCGGCCCTTGATCCGGAAATGATTAAGGAAGTACTCGATGCGATGGTTGAATTGGCCGAAACCGGGATGACGATGCTTGTGGTGACCCATGAAATGGGCTTTGCGCAAGCCGTGGCCGACCGCGTTATCTTTATGGATGGCGGGCGCGTTATTGAAATTGGAACGCCTGAACACTTCTTTGAAGATCCGCAACATGAACGGACACAACTTTTCCTGTCTCAAATTCTGTAAGCAGAGAAAACTCGACAATGTTAAACTGGGTGAAATACATCATTTCGCCCAGTTTTTATTTTGAGATCCCATTAGGCTCCAAAATTTATCAATCTGCCGCGATCTTAATAAGATAATGCTTGTTATAGATTAGATAGGGGAGTTAAGAAAATGTCTGCTTTACACTGGTTTGAAATTCCCGTCACTGATATTCAACGCGCAGTCAAGTTTTATAGCATGGTTATGGCCATTGAAATTGGTGTAATAGATTTAACCGAGCAAATGGGCAGTATGTTGGGGATGTTGCCCAATCGCGATGGCGTTGGCGGTGCTCTGGTACAAAACGCACAACACGGGTATATACCTGGCCCAAACGGTGCACTGGTTTATTTGGTGGTAGATGGTGACTTAAACGAAGCGGTTGGACGTGTTGAAAGTGCGGGTGGCCAAGTTGTGCTACCGAAAACACCCTTAGGTGAAGGGCAAGATGGCGGTTTTATTGCATGGATCATAGATACTGAAGGCAACAAAGTTGGCTTATATTCTGATCAATAGAACCAATGGCGTTACATAAAATAAAAACGGACGGTGATAAGCCGTCCGTTTTGAGTTATATCGACGTTGGATTTAGTAGTCACGGGTGGCAACATAATCCGCTAATTGGCGTAATTCGCCAAGTTGATCAATAGCGCTCACAGATTGAAGTAATTTGTCACCACGACGTAAATAGTCACGCGCAATGGTTAAGGCACGACGTGGCATTTCTTGTTCACGAATTGCTTGCACAGCGGCTTCAGCACCGTCTTCGCTCCGAATTTGGTCGACAAACTCATCAGCATCAATCTTGTTTTCTTCAAGATAGATAAGCACGGGAAGCGTGATAATGCCTTGTCGTAAATCGTGACCAGCGGGTTTACCCAGTTTTTCAGATGTACCAACAAAATCAAGCGCGTCATCGACAATTTGAAAAGCCATCCCTAATTCACGGCCATATTTTGAATAGGCATGTTGTTCTTCAGCACTGACCCCACTTAAGAGGGCGGCTGAAATTGCGGCGGCTTCAAATAATGCGGCAGTCTTACCATAAATACGGTCGTTGTAGACTTCGCGTGTGGTGACTTGCCAGCGTGTTTGTGCTTGTAAGATTTCACCCCGACAAATTGCGACCAATGTATCCGAGAAGTTTTTGACGATTTCAACATTATTCGCGCGGGCGGCGAGGGCCGCTGATTGGGCAAATAAGAAATCCCCGGTTAACACAGTAATCCCTAAAGGCAATTGACTGTGCAAGGTCTTAACCCCGCGCCGTTCTTCTGCCCCATCAATCAGATCATCGTGGACCAATGTCGCCGTATGGAGAAGTTCGATGGAGGCGGCCACATCAATGAGATGGTTATCATCAGCTTCATTGGCTCGACCAATAAGCAATGTAATAGCAGGACGCATCCGTTTTCCGCCACCCTGAACAATCATGTTGACTGCTCCATCGAGAAGCTCATTATTTAGAAATGAAACTTCTTTGATAGCAGATGTAACTCGTTGCAAATCCTTTTGTACAGCAGATTGCCACGAATAGAGGGTCTTAGATTTTGCACCATTATTGGTGATGTTTTGCAAAGAAATGGACATTCAGTGATTTCCTATAGTTTAGCCCTAAACCTGAGCAATTATAATATATGTCCACGAAAAATGAAGCATCTTATTGAATCTATCTATAGTATAAACAAACCAAATGCCATCGTCAAATACTTTTTGAACTTTTAATAAATTTTGAAAGTTGTGAAAGTTAAAAGAAAATGTACTGAAATCGCCCTCTCTGCTATACTTACTTCATGCAGATATGATCGAACCTACGGTAGAATCATCATTTATTTGCGTTTTATCCAGTGACATTCTCTTTGAAAACTTATGCTGACAGAATTACAAGAAAAACTTCACTATGAATTTGAGAATATTGAGATGCTCGAGCAGGCTTTAACCCATCGCTCTTATCTCAATGAACATCCAGATTATGAGATTGGTCATAATGAACGGCTTGAATTTTTGGGTGATGCTATCTTGGATTTCGTGGTTAGCGATATGCTTTTTATACGTTTTCCGGAGATGCCTGAAGGTCGGATGACACGTCTGCGGGCGGCGATTGTCCGTACTGAAGCCTTAGCTTCTTTAGCGCGAAAATTAGGTCTAGGTGACTTGCTTAAGATGGCACGTGGTGAAGAAGACAGCGGTGGACGTACTCGTAAATCAAACCTCTGTAATGCGTTTGAAGCAGTCGTTGGGGCAATTTACTTAGACGCTGGCATTGAAACGGTTTGGGATATTGTTGAGCCACTTTTTGAATCGATGCTTGAAGATGTCTTGCGCACGGCCAATGATAAAGATGCTAAAAGTCGTCTACAAGAATGGAGTCAGGCCGAATATGGTATCACGCCAACCTATCGCACGATTAACGCGACGGGCGAAGATCATGCCAAAACATTTACGGTTGAAGTCTATTTAGGTAAACAAGTTGTGGGTTGGGGAACAGGCAAAAATAAACAAGCCGCTGAACAAGCCGCCGCCCGCCAAGCTTTGGGTGAATTAGAAGAATAATCCTCTTTGACATTTTTAGAAAAAAAAGACTTTCCAAGCTTTTGTAAAAATTGACCAAAACTTTTAGAAAGAGCTTTCTCCAAACTCATTTAAAGTTTTTTGGTTTTACCTTTCTTACAAAAAAGTAAAGAATATCTTGCTAAAGATTTCTGACAGCCGGCATTAGATAGTACACCACCTGAATTTGTTATAATTTGAGACATCGGTGTTGGATAAAATTATAGTCATCGCAAAAAAACGCGAAGGATGTCCTCTATTATGGCAAGTACGTTGCCCAGTACATTTTTGCTCTCATTAAATTTAGATCGCACTTCAGATGATCCTCTTTATCATCAAATTTATCGGGCATTTCGCCAAGCTATTTTAGACAGACAATTTGAAGCAGGTTTACGCTTGCCATCGTCGCGGGATTTAGCTGAGATGATGGATGTATCCCGCCATACAGTGTTGAATGCGCTAGAGCAATTGATTGCTGAAGGTTATTTAGAAACGCGACAGGGGGCAGGTACTTATATTACGGAAGCATTGCCCGAAAACTATTTGAAACCACATGAGAATCAACTCCAGACTAAAGATACAGTAGAAATCAAACAGGAACGGCGTTTGTCCTCGCTAGGGGAAGCTTATGCAAGACTTGCGCCAAGTATTATTGGTAAGCCTGAAACATCACAGCCCACTTATAATTTTGCAGTAGGAAAGCCCGACCTCGACATTTTCCCCTTTGAATTATGGGCGCGTTTGTCCGCAAAAAATTATCGGTATACGCCCGTTGAGGAGTTTCGGGTGACTTCATCGGCGGGTTATTTTCCTTTGCGAGAAGCCATTGCTGAACATCTGCAAATCATGCGAAGTGTGAAATGTTCACCGGAACAAATCATTATTACCCAAGGCACTCAGCAAGCTTTATTTCTAATTCAAAGTTTGTTATTAAAAGAAAGCGATACTTTTTGGCTAGAAAATCCGGGCTATGGGGCGGCATATGGCGCTCTGTTGAGTGGTGGTGCGCGGCATGTGCCAGTGCCAGTTGATGAAGCTGGCTTGATTGTTGAAGCGGGTATTGAATTAGATGCCCAAGCGCGTCTCGCTTATATCACGCCGTCACATCAATATCCTTTAGGCTATATGCTGAGTTTGCCGCGTCGTTTGGAACTCCTCGAATGGGCCAATCAAGCCAATGCGTGGATTATTGAAGATGATTATGATAGTGAGTTTCAATATACTGGCTTGCCACTCGCCGCATTACAGGGTTTAGATACGCAGTATCGAGTCATATACACAGGAACATTCAGCAAAGTGCTTTTTCCAGCTTTGCGGATTGGTTATATGGTTTTGCCACCGGATTTAGTAGATGTATTTGTGGTGTTTCGCGGTATGGTTGATAATGCCTCGCCTTTGATTGCACAAATAACCTTAACTGATTTTATGATAGAGGGGCATTTTACGCGTCATATTCGGCGCATGCGCAAGCTCTATGCCGAGAAGCGCCAAATCTTTCTGGATGCTTGTCAGACCTATTTAGCAGATAAGGTTGAGTATTTTGCGGCGATGACCGGAATGCATATCACTTTACGATTGCCTCTCGATATCAGTGATCGCGAAGTAACCGAACAAGCGCAAGTATATGGAGTGCGTGTTTCACCGCTGAGTCTCTATGATTTTGGTCAATCTCGACAACATAATGGTCTCGTTTTAGGATAT
>JBNLCD010000173.1:0-9906 GCA_050303635.1 Anaerolineae bacterium | reverse complement strand
CTACAAACTTGAGATACTAGTCAATGAACTAATTACGGCTTTTTCTATAACTTAATCATAATTGCCAAACTACCAAATAAAAACCGAGTGCATGTGTCATGCACTCGGCCAAATAATCAAAATTTATAAAATCTAATCGGTTGTCCAGTGCCATGCTCCACCGGGACCGTAACATTCGGTGCCTGATGTACGCAAGGAGTAGGGGAACCACGACCAATCCATGTAGTTTAGGGTTGTTGTAACATAAGCTAAACCGGGGTCATAATAGGGGTAGACCGTAAAAGTACCGTCGGAATTCATCTCGGCATAAGATGGTCCCCAAATTGACCAGTCAAAGTATTCAATGCTATATGTTGAATAAACTTGCGTCCAATCACCATAGGGAGCCACATCAAATCGACCGTCTTCATATAATTCGGCGGCCATTGGGTTACCCATCGGATCAAGATACCAAAATATGGAGTCTTGATAAGCTAAATCGAAATCACCTTCTTCAGCGATATCGAACCATAATCGACAATGAGGATCCCCAAAATTGGTGGATTGACTCATATGGGGTCTTTCAGGGCTGGCTTCAGTAACTACTGGATGAAAAGATAAGCCAATAAGAATAGCGATAATACTTGTTAGAAAAATACGTTTCATCATAACGCTGCCTCCATAATTATTTGGATGCATACATCCTAGCATAATTTTGGACAAAAAGTCTTCCCCCCAAATTGGGGGAATTGATTGATAAAACCAGATTCTAACAATAACACTACGAGACTGAAGCTATAAGCTTTAAACTATTCTTGAATAACATGCTAATTTGTAAATGATGAGATTACTTCATGATAGGGGCTACCATAAATGAAGCAGTCCGCTAGTATCTTGGATACACTGACTGAGCGCGAAATTGATATTTTACAGGGCATTGCCGAAGGGTTGACGAGTGCGGCGATAGCCGAACGGTATACCATTAGTGTGGCAACCGTACGGTGGTATACCAAACAGCTTTATCGAAAATTAGAAGTGAATAATCGCACGCAAGCCAGTTTACGTGCCCATGAAATTGGCATAAATGATTATCAGAATTCAGAAACAGCCCCAGCCGTTGCGAATCATTTGCCACGATATTTATCATCTTTTGTAGGACGCCAGCGTGAACTCGATGAAATCATGGCCATGCTAGACGATCCCCAAACACGCCTAATAACCATCGTAGGGCCGGGTGGCATGGGAAAAACCCGTTTAGTTGTGGAAATAGCGCGTCATCTCCAAGAACAATTTCCAGATGGCCTTTATTTCATTCCCTTAACAGCCACCACGACCACCGCTGAGAGTTTCATTCAGACACTGGCGCGACATCTAAATAGTCAAGCGTCCACGCTGTCCACTCTTTTTGCAGGATTACACAATAAAAAATTGCTCTTTATTTTTGATAATTTTGAACAATCGATTGCCCAACATCCCATTATTGCTGATTTATTAAATTCGATACCCCAAGCCAACATCCTGATCACATCCCAAGTGTCGCTCAATTTACGCGAAGAATGGATTTATCGTCTAGAGAGTTTATTTGATCCTGATCAGAATGAATCTGATGGCCTGCAAGATGCCATCAAATTATTCACCGATCGGGTTGGGCGGGTGAATGCTAATTTTCACGTTGAACATAACTATGATTGTGTGGTTGAGATTTGTAAGTTAGCCCAAGGGATGCCACTTGCCATTGAAATTGCCGCCTCATGGCTCAAAACAGTCTCCTGTGATGATGTATTGCGTGAACTTCAGCAAAATATTGATTTTCTCAGCACGCCAATTCACGATATAGAAGCTCGCCACCAAAGCTTACAAGCAGTTTTCGAACATACGTGGAATCTACTTTCTGAAGAAGAACAACGAATTTATAAGCGTTTATCAGTTTTTCGGGGCGAGTTTGGTTTTTCCGCCGCTCAGCAAATCGCTGGAGCATCCATTCAAACGATCTCAGCCTTGGTCGATTGGTCATTACTTCGCCAAACTAGCAATAATTTATATCAAGCGCATGAACTTCTGCGTTATTATGCCGAGCAAAAATTGCGGGTGGGCCAACATGGCAAACAGAGCAATATAGCATTTGCGGTTGTCTCACTTTTAAGTGGCGAATTTGATCAGGTCGAAGAGATGGCCAACCGCTTTCTTGAATCGTCAACCGATGAATTAAATTTGGATAAGGGATTTGCCATCGCTATTTTAGCTGTTATTGCGGGCGTCCATGAAGAATACGAGAAATGTCTCCAACTCAGTGAATCGAGCACAGTGTTAACAGTAGAAAGTCCGATTCCGGCCTTATTTTCCTATCTAGGCTTAAGTATTGGCTACTGTGGACTAAATGACTATACCAGTGCCCAATCAGCCATTTATCAAGCTTTGAAAATGGCCCAATCATTGCAAAGTACAGCATTCATTAACCTGTGCTTACCCGTGATTGCCTTGATTAATGCCTTTGACGATAAAGCCGAAGAAGCCTTAGCTTTGTTCAGTTTAGTGATCCATCACCCAACTAAATTACCGGATTGGATGCTCAATTGGACGCTGTTTCAAGACTATCGAGCCACGATTAGCGAAGATCAATTACTTGAAGAATTCCAAGAGGTTTGGGATTATGGTAAAGCACTTGAACCTCAAATTGTCGCGAAGCAAATTTTGGCAGATGAATCTATATTTTAATGTGAGTTTTAGTTTAGGGTTGAGCACAGAATCGACTGCTGAATCATATTCAAGACAAGGGGCTAAAGCCGCCTTGTTATGATTACTTCCGGGGTTACTGACTCCTCCCTCTTTTTGCCTGAACAAGGGTCTTCAGGCCCTTGATTTGCCCAAAATCATGTTGTTTTATAGGCGTTTAGCGTTGTTAGATTCAGTAAAAATTTGGCTGTATCACTTCAATCAGAATATCGCCTATCGAAAAGTCTCTATCTCCTAAAACTTCGGTTCACCTAACTTCTAAATTATTCATCTGATAATTGGTAGTTGTGTCATCGTGCAAGATGGGGCATAATTTATCTAAGTGAGACTCTATATATCCCAGATTGATATATAGACACCAGACTACAGTTTGATATGTCCCTGGACTGAATATCCACCAACAATTTTTGGGATATTCCAAAGCAGATTGAATGCTTTGTTTGAATGTGAATAACAACCTGCTGAAGCTTTGAAAACCTAGAGATTTTTTGAAATTTCAGCAGTAGTGATAATCTTGTAATCTAATCAATGGACTTAGGCGAAATGTGCTTTAACGACGGAAATACTGAGTCTATTGTATGTGTATAGTGATCAACAATTTAGCTCATCCAGCTAAATCAATAAGGTTATTCCTATCCCAATCACATTTGTTGAGGATGAGATACGTCCTTTATTCATTACGGGATTCCCATGCTGTAGCCGGTGATTTCACAAATCACGGCTATTTTTGTTTTTCTGGTAGGAAATGGGACACCAATGAGCCGCAAAATTACGGCTTTAAGGGTACAACAACGGAATAAAGAACGAGTCAGTATCTTTCTTGACGATGAATATGCATTTTCATTACCTTTGGTGGAAGCGGCTAACCTACGTAAAGGTCAAGAGCTTATGCCTGAGGATATTGCCCGTTTACAAGCCATTGATGAGCGCGCCCAAGCGTTTGACCGTGCTGTACGATTTTTAGCTCATCGTCCCCGCAGTATTGCCGAAATCCGCCGTAAACTCCGTGAACATGAAGTTGATGATGAAGCTATTGACGAAGTTATTGAGCGTCTCGAACGTTTAGGCTACGTCAATGATGAAGAATTTGCTCGTTTCTGGGTTCGGAATCGTGAAGAATTTCGCCCACGAGGTGCTATGGCACTGCGAGCTGAGCTTCGTGAAAAAGGTATCGCCGACTCAATTATCGAGTTGGTCATTGAAGATGTCGACAGTTATTCATCAGCTTATGCGGCGGCTCAGAAAAAACTGAGAAGTTATCGCGGTAGTGACAAGCAGACTTTTAAACGGCGCTTAGGTGGTTTTTTAGGTCGCCGTGGTTTCGATTATGGGACCATTAGTGAAGTCATTCAAAATTTAATAGAAGAACTATCCTATCAGGAAGATGATACCCCTTATTTTTTAGAAGATAGAGAAAATAGTGAGGAGTAAAGCATGATAACGGTACTAGCTCTGCTTGGCGGGCTGGTCGTGGGCGGTTTAGTAGGGGTATTCGGTTTAATTGTTACCCAAACCAATAAAGGAACCAATCGCATCCTCCAAGCAGAAGAAGAATCAAAACAAAAACTGAACGACGCTGATAAAGAAGCCCGTGAAATGCTTCGTGAAGCTAAATCAGAAATTTCGGACCTGCAAAAAGAAACTGATCGCACACTCAACAAGCGTCGGCAAGAACTTGAACGTGATGAAGAACGCCTAAACAAGCGTCGGGACGATGTTGATAATCGTTTTGATAAGCTTGATCAACGCGAAAAAGAATTGAATAAGCGCCAGAGTCGTTTGGATAAGCGCCAAAACGAAATCCAAGAACTTTGGGATGAACAACGGCAAGCAATCGAGCGAGTCGCGGAAATGACCCGCGATGAAGCCCGTGAGCACTTGCTGAAGAATGTCGAAATTGAAACCCGTCATGAAATGGCGCGAGTTATTCGTGAAATTGAAGCTGAAACACGTTCCGATGCTGATCGTCGGGCCCGTGATATCGTAGCGGTGGCTATCCAACGGTTAGCTTCTGAACACGTCAACGAAATTGCGGTTTCGGTTGTCCAATTACCGTCCGATGATATGAAGGGTCGGATTATTGGTCGGGCTGGTCGGAATATTCGTTCCTTCGAACAAGCCACGGGTGTCGACGTTATTGTCGATGACACCCCCGAAGCGGTCACGATTTCCAGCTTTGATCCGGTTCGTCGTGAAGTGGCCAAACGTGCGCTTTCCAAACTTGTTTTGGATGGACGTATTCATCCCGCGCGGATTGAAAAATTAGTTGATGATACCCGCAAAGAAGTGGATCGTATCATCCGTGAAGAAGGTGAACGTGCCGCTTATGAAGCTGGTGTCCCCGGTTTGCATAATAAGATTTTGGAAATGTTGGGCCGCTTGAAGTTCCGTACCAGCTACGGGCAAAATATGCACGCCCATGCCATCGAAACCGCGCATCTCTCCGGCTTAATTGCCGCTGAACTTGGCGCGGATGTTACCATTGCGAAGGCCGGTGGTTTGCTCCACGATATCGGGAAAGCCATCGATCATGAAGTCGAAGGTCCTCACGCAATTATCGGCGCTGAATACTGCGCCCAATTTGGCGTTGGCCCTAAGATTGTGAACTGTATTGGTAGTCACCACCACGAACAACCGCAAGAATGTATTGAAGCCATCATCGTAGAAGCGGCAGATGCAATCTCCGGTGCCCGTCCGGGCGCTCGTCGTGAAAGTTTGGATGCGTATATCAAGCGTGTTCGCACTCTTGAAGAAATTGCGAACTCCTTCGAAGGTGTCCAACAATCCTATGCGCTTCAAGCTGGCCGCGAAATTCGCATTATGGTTCGCCCCGAAGAAGTTGATGATTTGGCGGCGATTCATCTTTCCCGCGATATTGCCAAGAAAATTGAAGAAACCATGCAATATCCAGGCCAAATCAAGGTCACGATCATCCGCGAAACCCGTTCGGTGGATTACGCGAAATAACCCACTAGACGTTGAAATTAATATGCCACTGACGCGAATTGCGGCGGTGGCATTTTTTGTATATGATGGACGTGGGGGAAATTCACTTATCAAAGGAATTTCATAATGAAAAAAAAGACACGTATTCAGCTTCAACGCGAACAACTAGAACAAGATAAATCATCCTCAGGACCCACAAATGTACACGATATCAACCAGACAACACCGCATTCTAAATCACAGCTACAAGCCCAGTACTTAAATAATAATCAAATCTCTCTTGTTCAGCGCCAAGCCTTAGCTCAGCAGTTGTCCCAGCAACACGGCAATCAATACGTGCAACGGTTGATTCAACGTTCAGCCGATAATGATGCGGAGAATGAAGATACTCAAACCGCTCAATTCGATGTGACGCAATCCCCGCAATATCAAAAATATTTAGCGACCGCATCGGATATTAACTCTGCTCTCGATTTAGGACTTAATATAGCAGATTTGGCGAATGCCGCCGTGATGGAGACGGCGAGTATGGCAAAATTCAGTGGACTGGTCGGTATGGCGGGTATCGGTTTTATGATTTATAGCTTTGTTTCTGAACTATCGAGTGCGATGGATGCGGGTAAACGGATCGGCGGAATTACAGGCGCAAGTTATACATTACTCTGTATTGCACACGGCCAAGAAATCCCTGCCCCACCTGAATATTTTGATGCTAAGGGACGGGCAGGGTGGCATCAAGCAACAACCAGTCTGAAAACGCAAATTGCTAATCAATTTAATATGGGTGGCGACAAAGCCACCGATCTCCTCTATTACTTTTTCCATATGAGCCGCAAAGATCCATTTAACGAACTCAATCGCATTTACCAAGTATTTGTTGAAAAAGAACTGAAACAGTATGGATTTCAGTTTGGCGGGCTAACCGAGCTGATTTTTGGTGTACCGGGAGCTGAAAGTAATTCACCATCATATTATATTGCCAAAGATCGCGTGTTAACGTGGCCTAAACCCTGATATTTTATAATTGTCTTTTTAGTATTAGATTCTGTGGGGATTCAGATTTTAAAATCCCCACTTTGTTTTTTTTAGGTATAATGCATTTATAGCTAGCCTGCCTTAGGTGCCACATCATAAAGGAAAATGAATGCCCGCCAATGACTCCGACTTAAGAGACTTACGCTCTGAAGCCGTTGAGGATTTTCTCAAAGCTGTCTATAAACTTCAACAAGAGCATCGCCAAGTTCCAACCACGGCGATTGCCCAGGTACTTAATATTGCACCGCCTTCAGCCACAGATATGGCAAAAAAACTAGCTGATAAAAAACGTCTGCGGGAACCGCTGTTAGAATATACGCGTTATAAAGGCGTGCGTCTCACGGCTTTAGGCGAGGAAATTGCGCTCGAAGTTTTGCGACATCACCGTTTGATTGAACTCTATCTGGTCGAAGCACTCGGCTATACGCTTGATGAAGTTCATGAAGAAGCCGAACGACTTGAACATGTGATTTCAGAACGCTTTGAGGCACGGATAGCTGAATTTTTAGGTCATCCCGATATTGACCCGCACGGCGACCCCATTCCATCCCTTGAGGGTGAAATGCCCATTGCGGGAGATTTAGTCTTGCTCAGCGAAGTTGATACCGACAAAATGGTGATTATCAAACGTTTGCTTGACCAATCAACAGATAAATTACAGTATATGCGGGCGCGGGGTATCGAATTAGGCAATCAAATGCGAGTTGTCGAACGCGAACCTTTTGATAATCTAATCCATGTGAAAATTGGTGAAGATGAGCATGTTTTAGGGCAAACCGTGACAAAATTTGTCTTAGTTTCAGTAATCGAGTAATCACTCAAAATTTGCCCATCCAAAAAATATCGAAAAAAACGATCACCACTGAGTTTAGTGGTGATTTTTCATATGCACATGGACTGTTTGTTGAGCCAAGATGGACATGGGCTCCATTAAAACAGCAAAATAGTAGGTGCGCTGTTGTTCAGATAGGGGTTTTTCGGGTTTGATTTGTTCAATAACTTGATAAATCAAATCAATTTCGGATTGTTTATGATTCACTTCTTGCCACGTAAAATTGCCATTTAAGGTGACCCGCTTCGCCGATTTGACATGCGATACTGTCTGAATTACGGATTGTTGCTGTTGCCACGGCACAATGATATTCTGCAAAATTTCAGCAATAGCGCGCATTCCCGCGACATCAATCAGGGCACCATCCGCTTCAATCCGCTGGATAATAGGTTCTTTGAATTCTTCGCCACGAATTTCAGCCACAACCTTTTGCAGAGTTCCCAGCGCATGGATGTATGGCAATATTTTTTCTTGTAAGGCATGGGCGGTTAGCGCATCTATATTGGTCAAATGCAGTGTCGTTTCATCCAATAAATCATCTAATATACGCCGGATCACAAAAACGGTGGTAATGGTGTAATCGATGTGACGGATGAGTTCAAAATTGAGATCAATATCTAGTTCAAGAGATAGGGCTTGGGTAACTGCGTGGCCAAATTCAATAATACGGGTCAAAGCAATGGCTTGGTCGATGTCCAGATTAAAACTTTGGGTGAGACTAAACGCCTTCCCAAAATCAAGCACGTGGTTTAACCCTAATTCATGGTCAAGTTTTTTTGCAATGTGAATAATGAGCTCTAGTTGAGTTTGGCGAGGATACGTTTGAATCAGTGCGACAACTTCTTCCGGCTTACTCTCGCTAATCAATGCAATGACATCTGTATATAATCCATTCTGAACAGCATCGCTTAGCATTTACTATCTCTTTCCAACAAGAAAATTTATCATTTATAAACGAAATTCAAACTTTATTATATCATTCAAGAAACATTAAATGTGTGAAATAAGTTGTTAGGATTGTTTGTATTTTGTATAAATTTTTTAATTACTGAATAGAATCATAACTATTTATAAAAATGACAATAAAAATTACCTGTTCCTATAGATTATTTTTAAAGGTAGTCGCCATGTGTGACCAACACTGTGTTGAAGAGTCTCAATGAGCTAGGCTAATATTAAAGCATGGATGAAATTGTCACAGATCAGTAGGAAGAGTGCTAGTTATGCTTGAGATTGTTTGTCAAAGTGCGCCAGACAATGATAAACCCAATGAGGATGCTTTTATTACTTATCAACATGATGATCGCCAACCGCGCTATGTCTTAGGAGCGATTGATGGGGCAACCTCCGTTGCTTTCTATGAACCCCTAATTAACTATCTGGCTGAATATCACAATGGCATCACACCAGCGGCGCTGTCCGCAACCATTACGCGCGACGCAATTTTAACTTATTTGGGCACGCTCGCCCCTGATTCGGATATTAGCCCTACCGGGTTGTTAATCTATGCCAATCAAGTTCTGTGTGATTTATTAGACGATGTTGCTCCCAATATTTTTTCGGCTGAGGCAATTATTGACGAATATCCACATCATGCGTCACTCTTGGATGATCCACGCAAAATTCGGTTATTTCTCCCTGCCGCTGTCGCAACTTTGGCGGTAATCGATACGGATCTCAATACGCTCTACTATGGTCATATTGGCGATACGGCCCTTTTACTCTGCTATCCCGATGGGCATGTTGAAGTCCCTACACGTGATCAAGTTCAGTCGAAATCGGGTTCGGCCCTTTATGCCGCCGTTCAAGAAGTTGCTGGCAAGGGACTGTCCATGCAAGAAGTTGTTGACCATCCACTTTTGCGTGCGCTTGACCGTGATCAACGTATTTACCACAATTATGTTGATGAAAATGGTCGGACAGCTCCACAATATGGTACGGGCGTCATCAATGGCTTGCCTGTTTTAGCGGATTATATTCGGACGAACGTCGTTTCATTAGACGGCGTGGAAGCGGTTTTACTGGTGAGTGATGGCTTTCTTTTACCGGATAATCCGCTTAATCCCCGTTATGATTTACCCACGCGTGCGAGCCGGATGTGGCAAATGATTCGGCAACACGGTATGCGTCAATATCTTAATCATTTGCGGACTGAAGAGCGCGCCGATTCTGATCGTGAAAAATATCCGCGCCTTAAATTACATGATGATGCAACGGGTGTGCTTTTATATCTAAATGGCTAGTTGAAGAGTCACTAAACAAAATCGCTTGACAGACAATGCGTTGAAATCCGGTACTTAAGTAGCATAGATATCGGATTTTTAGCGTCAGGTTATGCAAGATACAAAGAGTATACTCAGTTGTATCTAAATGATTAAGGT
>JBNLCD010000172.1:0-9954 GCA_050303635.1 Anaerolineae bacterium | reverse complement strand
AAAAAGGCGAGCATGACACTCGCCTTTTTTGATTCCATTCTTAAAAAATTTATCACGCCAAGAGTATTACGGTACTTTAACGACAGCGTCACCTTTAATCACCACGTCGCCATCTTGATTGGTGCAAATCGTGTCCACAGACAAAATGCCTTTGCCTTCGCGGAAGTTTGTTACCGTAATCGTCGCGGTAATGGTATCGCCAATCAGTACAGGTTTGGTGAATTTTAGATTTTGCCCAAGATAAATGGTGCCCGGTCCGGGGAAATCATTAGCTAAGACGGCGGAAATTAAACTAGCTGTAAACATACCATGCACAATCCGTTGCCCGAACATGGTGCTGGCGGCATATTCATCATCAAGGTGAATGGGGTTGGTGTCTGTCGAAATTTCAGCGAAGGTTTCGACTTCTTCGGCGGTAAACGTCTTGGTGCGAGTGACAGTTTTGCCAATTTCATATGTCATGGGGATTTTTACTCCTACCTAATCAAATAAATTTCTTCCCCATTTTTACCGCATGTTGCTATATTCACGCCATGTCGAAATTCGCCTATGTCCTGAAATATTTATCCAACGGCTGAAAATATTCGACACTGGTAAATCGCCACATACCCATTGAGCTAGTGTTTGCTGACCTCGCGAAAAGGTCGTAGTAAAGGGCGTAAGCCAGTCCACAATCCCGCAATACGATAAGCGTGAACTTCACGGATATCATCGCCATCGTCATCGCGCACCCATTCATTTTTATGATGATTCGCCTGCGCGTGGGCACGTGTCAAGTTGTTATAACCCTGCCCATCATCACTGTAAACAAGGGTATCGGTCTGCGTCCACTGACAGATCAGGGCATCGAGCGTGGCGTGGGCTGTATCCGGGATCACTTGCAACCGAACTTGACGACTTTGCCGACCTGCCATCCCGAGTACAGATGGACGATCATTGGCCAAATTACTCCATCCGCGCTGGGCAAGTCGCCGTAAGCGTGGCGCATCGATGGCTCCGCAATGAACACACTTAAACCCTTGAGGATGAGAGTAATCTTGAAGCAATGTCTGACATTTTTCTCGATCAAGTAGGTCATGTATTGGAAATCTCAAGTCTTTACTTTAACATATCCTTGCATACTTCAGCCTTTGTAAAAAAATTCGGTGTTTTGCATTCTAGTTGTTTACCCTTTTGCTTGAATCCTAGTCCTCATGATGCGAAACCCGCCAAATTCATCACGTACTTCCGGCGGATCAAAAATACGATAGGTGGCGCGTGCGCAATTCCCATCAAGATACCATGAACTCCCTCTCACTGTGCGCAAAACATCGGTGCTAATATCCTCAAGCGCAGGATTTATCTGGGGATTGAGGTGATCGGACAAACACCATTCACAAACATTGCCGCTCATGTCAACTATCCCATAGGGACTCGCGCCATTCATATATTGCGTAACTGGTGTGGTTTGCTTAAAGTCAGATTCAGCCGTATTGGCTTTGTCTTGAGCGAAGTTATTACCCCAAGGATATGTCCACCCATCTGTACCGCGCGCCGCTTTTTCCCATTCAAATTCGGTGGGTAAACGTACTAACCATGTTTCAATATTCAACGGGTCATAATACGTCATTTCTACTTTCTCAGCAGACCATAATTTATGAGAGAGCCAACGACAAAATGCCAGGGCATCGTACCAGCTTATATTTTCGCGCGGACAAGCGGCGAGGGGATGCTTCTGTTCACCCACATAATCACTTTGCTCTTGAGAAAATCCGTGCCGCCAGCGCGGATTTTTGAAGCCTGCCTCATCATCAACAAAGACTTGAAATTGCTGATAAGTAATTGGATATTTGGCCATCTCAAAAGCCGGTAGATGCAAATTTTGTCTGTCCGCAGGAAGTGATTGTTCACGATAGCCTGTTTTGTCATCATCCCCATAGATAAATTGTCCGGCTGGAACCAAGCACCAATCAAACGGTGGTCCAATAACCATTTGGATAGCATCGGCAGACGTAATGGTTTGATTATTTGTCTCAGATGTCATTTAAGAGTTACCTCTCGAAAATTACAAAATGGTTTGAATTTACTTTAAGAGTTGGACTTTCAACTTGATTTACCATTCGGGAGAAAAATGGTTCAGTAAAATATTTGAGGTGTGAGGATCTATAAAAGTAAACTAAGGAAAATTGTGATTCACAGTCTAATACCACAGAATTCGCCGCATTGAATAATACTGAGTTCTCTTTAGCGTAAGCTCACCATTAATTTTTATATTTCTTAAGGGTTTTCTTTTAGACTGAGCAATGAAGTCTTCAAAGCATTAACTAAATTTTGACTTAGCGTCGTCAGATGGTAGGTATTATTGCGTAAGCTATTTTTCCATGCTAAACTCCCCATTATTAGATGCTAAATATCTTTAGAATTTGGGAGCGCTTATGCCCGGCAAAATTCTTATTGTTGATGACGATCCAGATACCTTAAAACTTATCGGTTTAATGCTGAAACGGCAAGGCTATGAAGTCGCGACTGTTGGCTCAGGGCAAGCCGCGCTAGAACATGTTCGCCAGCAAATTCCGGAACTAATTATTTTAGATGTTATGATGCCTGAAATGGATGGCTATCAAGTCGCTGGTCATTTACGCGGTAATCCGCAAACCGAAAATATTCCTATCTTAATGTTTACGGCCAAGAACTTGGTGGATGACAAAGTTGCAGGCTTCGAAGCAGGAGCAGATGCTTATTTAACCAAGCCCACGCACCCCGACGAGCTTGCGGCTCAAGTGAAAGCATTGCTGGCGCGGAGTGCCGCTCAGGGTCAACCTGCCGCGGCCCAGCCTGCCGCCAGCGCACCAGCACCCAGTAGTCGTGGTTTAACCTATGGCTTTATCGGCGTCAAAGGTGGAGTCGGTCTCAGCACACTTGCCATGAATGTTGGCGCAGTTTTGGCTGAACATGAAACCACCACATTGGCTGATTTCCGGTTAGGCCGAGGCACAATTGGTATGAGTTTAGGGTTTGGTCGTTCGATGGGGATGGCCAATTTATTGGGTTTGAGTCCCCAAGAAATTACGATTGATAGTGTCCGCCAAGAAATTGTGACTCATGAATGTGGTCTCAATTTACTCTTGTCGTCTGCTCGAAGTCGTGAAGTTCAAGTCAAAGTTATGCCAGAAACCGCGCGCAATATAGTAGGCTCATTGATTGATCTCTCTAAGCATGTTCTGATTGATTTGGGACCGGGTTTGAATCCGCTCAGCATCAATTTTGCACGGGATGTGGACCGCGTTGTATTTGCCGTCGAAGCAACTCCAGTTGCCCTCGCAATGGGGTATGATATGTTAAGTGAGTTGCGTCAAGTTGGGGTCAGTCGCGAGAAGACGAGTGTGGTCATTATTAATCGTACTGAAGCAAAATCACAAATTCCGTGGCAAGATGCCGAACAACATCTGGATAACGAAGTCATGGCCGTCATTTCAGCCGTACCGGAAATGGCCCATAAAGGCATGGAGCAAAATCGCCCCATGATTTTAGTTAATCCAAATGCCATGATTCATATGCAGTTCAATAAATTAGCGGAAGAATTAGTCCGACGTACCGTTGGGAACTAGAGAATGTTAAAAAATGCCTTCAGAAGCTCTAAATAAAGCGGTTGAAATTCTGACCAAAGCGCATTATGTTGTGGCCATGACGGGCGCAGGTATCAGTACTCCATCGGGTATTCCTGATTTTCGGAGCCGTGCCCAAGGTGTCTGGCAAAAACTCGATCCGATGGAAGTCGCGAGTTTGCGCAACTTTCGTTATAATCCGCTTTTGTTTTATAAATGGCTTCAACCATTTCTTGGAACGATTTTGGAGGCTGTGCCTAATCCGGCCCACTGCGCCTTGTCCCAACTGGAGCAGTTAGGCTTACTTAAAGCAATTATCACGCAAAATATCGATATGTTACACGCCAAAGCAGGCAGTCAAACGATTTGGGAAGTGCATGGTCATGTACGTCAGATGACTTGTATTTCTTGTTTTAAAGAATTTGATTCTGAGCCGTTTTTACAGAAATTTTTGCACAGCGATACAATCGATATACCGCGTTGTCCAAACTGCCAAGGTGTACTTAAACCGGATGTTATTTTATTTGGAGAACAACTTCCCCGACGTGTCGTCCAAGCGGCACAAATAGCGATTCGTTCAGCCGATGTGATTTTAGTTGCTGGAACATCATTGGAAGTTCATCCAGTGGCAGATTACCCCCGTCAGGTTAAACAAAATGGGGGGAAAGTTATCTTGGTCAATGACACCCCGACTCATTTTGATGACAATGCCGATGTGGTGTTACGGGGAGATGTGGCTGAAGTGCTTCCTTTGCTCGTTGAAGCGCTAGCCATTGCCAAAAACTAAGGATAGGGAAAATAAATTCTAATGACTAGTCATTCCGACGAACAAACCATTCGTAATTATCTACAACTGATGTCACGTTATGAACGCCTGATGGAAATCAGCCGTCAATTAAATTCGACTTTGGACGTGATGTCTTTATTGAATCAAATTATTGATGCGGCCACAGAATTAACGAATACTGAACAAGCTTCGATTCTGCTGATTGACCCCGGTACAGGCGAATTGCGTTTTACCGCCTCATCTAATTTAACCGCCGGGGCTATGGAAGCAGTACCTGTCCCGATGGAAGGTAGTCTGGCGGGCTGGGTGGCCACCCACGGCGAACCTGTCCTTGTTGAAGATACTCGTGATGAAAAACGCTTCTTTAGCCAAGCCGATCAAGTTTTCCAATTTAGCACCCGTAACTTACTGGGCGTACCGATGATGGCGCATGGTAAGATTATTGGCGTGGTCGAAGCAATCAATAAGATCGCGGATGATGCTTGGACAGAAGATGATGTCAATACCTTAAGCACATTAGCTGGACAGGCCGCGATTGCAATTGAAAATGCGCGTCTCTTCCAACAAAGCGATTTTATCTCTGAAATGGTTCATGAATTACGGACTCCGCTGGCCGCCTTAAAGGCTAGCACCACACTATTATTGCGTGATTTACCAGAAGAAACACGTACTGATATTATTAAGACCATGCAGAGTGAGACCGAACGCCTAAGTCGCTTAGCGACAGATTTCTTAGATTTGGCGCGACTTGAATCCGGGCGGACTCGTTTGGAACGTTCGCACTATCAGATTCACAAATTAGTGGCGGAGAGTTTAGAAGTTGTGCGCCATCAAGCCGTGGAGCGCAATATCAAGCTTGACATTGCAGGTGATGATTTAGAAGCTTTTGGTGATCGCTCTAAGACCAAGCAAGTGCTCTTAAATTTATTGACCAACGCCATCAAGTACAATAACGAAAATGGCGATATTATTTGTCATATCAAACCCTCTAATCGCGGTAGTAGTGACCAAATGATTGAAATTGCGGTGCAAGATACTGGCCCCGGTATTTCTGAAGAACATCAAAAACATATGTTTGAAAAATTCTTCCGCGTGCCAGCAACGTCGGCAACAACACAAGGCACAGGCTTGGGTCTAGTGATTGCAAAGCGCATTGTTGAGGCTCACGGGGGCGAAATGTGGTTGGAAAGTCAAGTTAATGTCGGGACGACATTCTTCTTCACAGTTCCAATGGCCAAAGAAACTGAAAAGAGCAACTGAATCTAGCAAGTCTATTCTTTAATCAGAAACAGACGCTCTAGAATGATCCGGATGGACAGTTTTAGAGCGTTTTATTTTTATGGTCTATTTATTAAATTTGTGCGCAATTGAGTTCTCACTATAATTAAAAAAATAAACTAGCCGCTAGAGAGGTAACTATGGGTACTGAAGTTATTGATGTCATGTGGATTTTTATCAGCGCTGGGCTGGTATTTTTGATGCAAGCGGGCTTTTTAAGCCTTGAGTCCGGCCTGACACGTAGCAAAAATAATATTAATGTGGCGATCAAAAATTTGACCGACTTTGGTTTAACCACCGTTCTATTTTGGATGTTTGGTTATGCTTTAATGTTTGGAAAGAGCACGGGTGGTTTATTTGGAACCGATAATTTTTTGCCAGATTATGAGGGCCAAGAACGTTTATTTGGCTTTTTGCTCTTCCAACTCATGTTTTGTGGAACAGCCGTCACCATTACCTCAGGAGCCATTGCGGAACGGGTACGCTTTAGTAGCTATCTGATCTTAACCGTGATTGTGGCAGGCCTTGTTTATCCTATCTACGGTCACTGGGTTTGGAATGGTGCCAATATTGGCAATGCCACGGGTTGGCTCGGTGATATGGGCTTTATTGATTTTGCAGGGTCATCTGTTGTCCATAGTGTCGGGGGTTGGGCCTCATTGGCGGTGCTCCTTGTTATTGGGCCACGGGCGGGCCGTTTCGCGGAAGATGGCACTGTGCGGAAGATTAGCGGCTCTAATTTACCCGTCGCAACGCTAGGTGTTATCTTGCTATGGTTTGGCTGGTTTGGCTTTAACGGCGGTAGTGTACTTAGTATTGCCGATGTGGATGGTGCCGATTATCAAAGTGTTGATATTGTGGCGCGTGTTCTAACCAATACCATTGTGGCGGGTTCATTTGGTATGGTTGCCGCCTTATTGGTGGGTTGGCAGTTGCGCGGACTCGCCGATGTTGATTTGGTCATTAATGGTTCTTTGGCTGGCTTAGTAGGTATCACGGCGAATGCTTTTGCCGTTTCATTGGTTGAGGCGGCTATCATTGGCAGTATTTCTGGTCTCGTCATGCTGGGGGTCGATATGCTTTTATTACGCCTCCGGATTGATGATGCCGTGGGCGCAATTCCGGTGCATTTGGGTGCTGGTATCTGGGGGACATTAGCGGTGGGTTTATTTGGTGACCTCGATATGATGGGCACGAACCTAAATCGCGGCGAACAAATTGGCGTGCAAGTCCTTGGTATTGTCCTTTGTGCAGTCTGGACGCTCAGTGTGGTCTATATCTTGGTAAAAATCATTGACCGCGTTTCACCATTCCGGGTGAGTGCCGAAGATGAACAAATTGGGCTGAACGTGTCTGAACATGGGGCCACCACTGACTTACTAAATTTATTCAATGTGATGAATGAACAACAAACGACAGGCGATTTAAGCTTGCGGGTGCCTTATGAGCCCTTCACCGAAGTGGGTCAGATCGCATTGCGTTACAACCGTGTCATGGATGCCCTTGAAACCGCAATGGGCCATACCGAAGGCATTATCCGGAGCGCAATGGATGGTATCGTCACAGTATCCCGCGAGACCATGAATATCATGAGTTTCAATCCTGCCGCCGAACTTGTTTTTGGCATTCCAGCCAACGAAATGATTGGCCAGCCTATTCATACGCTCATCAATATTCAAAACCAAGATACGCAACCTGCTGATGTAATCACTTTATTCCGCCGCGCCGCCAGTTCCCACAATCATCTTGAATTACAGGGCAATCGCTCGAACGGCGAACAGTTTCCCCTCGAAGTTGCCATTACAGAAACGACGCGCACCGAAGAAGCCTTTTATACCGCAATTTTGCGCGATATTACCGATCGTAAGAAATTTGAGTATGAAATTTTAGATGCACGGGATAAAGCCGAAGTTGCTAATCGAGCTAAAAGTACATTTTTAGCGAATATGAGTCATGAACTGCGGACACCTCTCAACGCGGTGATTGGCTATGGTGATATGCTCCTCGATGGCTTATATGGCGATATGAATGACAAACAATCCGACCGTATCACGCGGATTGTCCAAAATGGGAAACTCTTGCTGGAACATATCAATCGTCTGCTTGATTTGAGCAAAATTGAAGCTGGTCGGATGGAAGTTTACAATGAATATTTCGAGCTTCCTAAATTACTCAATACAGTCGTAGGAACCATTACGCCGGCCCTCGAAAAGAATAATAATCAATTGCAAATCAATTTTGCGGATGATGTAGGCATTATTTTCAGTGATTACACCAAGATTCAACAAATCCTCTTGAACTTGTTGAGTAACGCCACCAAATTTACCAAAGATGGGATTATTGAGCTGAATGCCCAACGGGTTGAAATCAACAACGTTCAGCTCGTTGAAATCGGCGTTTCAGATAATGGGATTGGGATGTCAGACGAAGAAATGTCTATCATTTTTGACGAGTTTTCCCAAGCCGATTTATCTACAACACGCGAATTTGGTGGAACGGGTTTAGGTTTGGCGATTTGTAAACGTTTTAGCAATATGCTGGGCGGCGATATTTATGTGCGCAGTCACAAAGGGTCAGGGTCAACATTTACCCTCTTGGTTCCGGTCAATGTTCAACACAGTCAGCCCCTTCAACGCCCTGTCGATGAGGCCGAACCGCTTGTGTTTAATAACAAAGTGTTGGTGATTGATGATGATCCGGCGGTCCGCGAATTACTCGATCATTATTTGACGAGCAATGGTTATGAAGTTTATACCGCGCGGGATGGTGAAGAAGGCTTTGAATATGCCAAAAATATACAACCTGCCATTATTACGCTCGATGTGATGATGCCGCAAGTTGATGGCTGGACAGCATTGACCAAATTGAAAGCCGATTCCTCAACAACCAACATTCCAGTAATTATGTTGACAATTATCGATGATCGGAATACAGGCTTTGCCTTGGGGGCCACTGACTTCATCAATAAGCCAATTGATCGCAATATTTTACTGCGCACAGTTAACAAGTATCGGTGTGAGGCTAAAGCGTGTCCGGTGCTAGTGGTGGATGATGAAGCGGAAATGCGCCGCGTGTTGAGCGATCTCCTGGTCGCAGATGGGTGGGAACTTCATGAAGCAGAAAATGGCGCAGTGGCTTTGGAGAAACTAGAAGAACTGGGTCCGGTGGTGGTCATATTGGATTTGATGATGCCTGTCATGGATGGTTTTGAATTCTTGGAGAATATCCGTGCGACGGAAATCTATAAAGATTTGCCCGTGATTGTGGTTACAGCCCGTGATTTGAACGATACAGATCGGCAACGGTTAACCGGGCAGGTCGAACGTATTCTGCAAAAAGGCGAATATCAACGCGAAGATTTGTTACAAGAGTTAAATCAAATTGTCAGCCGACTTTCAGGCGATCAAGAATAATCTAAGCAATAACGAACGGGCTGGAGAAAATTTCTCCAGCCCGATTTAAATATTATCAAATCTGCAATAATTAAAAATTACTTATTCAGTTTGTTTTTCTAGTTCTTTATACCAATCTTTAATAAATGCTACGGCTGATTCAAAAGAGTATAAAATGCGTAGACGAGCCGGATTTTGCGTTAAACGCAGAGAAACCCGCAACATTTGTTCCTGTTTCATATCCTCGACTAAAAACGCGACCGGAAAAGCACTGAGATCGGCTTTGTCATTAATTTTGCGGCTTTCGGCGCGCGCTGTGCGGAAATTAGATGGGTGGAATTTCTTAACCTGTCTAAAATCGAAGATACAACCGCGCAAGTTTTCAATGCCGCGCTCATCAATTAAGTCACCAAACCACGCGTACATATCAATGGTAACTTGGGGAATCAAATATTCCGGATAAGTGACATGCGGAATCTTGGTTTCTTCATTTAGATAGGCCGCAAAACCGTCTATCTCCAAAACACATTTCTTACTCATCGTGGAGCTCCTAAATAATAGTGTTGGCGAATGGAGTTTCTCAAAAAAAATTAATATACTCTTAAACAAATTTTAAGTTAAATGGCCATCCGTCGCAATAGTTTGTTAATTTCTGTAAATGATTATTCAGACAATCTAACAAAAGCTAACGGAATACATATCAATGCAGAGGCTTTGTATAAAACCTCTGCATTCTTTTATAGACTTGTTATCGCTTGATTAACGTTCCTGCATGGGGATACGAATATTTTCGCGTTCAGCCGTGGCGAGCGCAATTTCATAACCCGCATCCGCATGGCGAATCACACCCATGCCGGGGTCATTTGTCAAAACACGTTCTAATCGACGGGCGGCTTCGGGTGTACCATCAGCC